>JAIEKC010000306.1:0-1196 GCA_029064505.1 Acetatifactor sp. | reverse complement strand
TCAAGATAGAAGCTGTCGTAACGGCTCAGTGATCTGTCCGGGTGTAACTGTTTGGACAGGGCACTGAACAGTTGTGTCGGAACAGTTACGGGTTCTCCGGTAAAAGAAGAGCTTCCAGCATGGCTTTCATGCGATGAGGGTAAGTATGCTGTTCACATACTTTACGGTAACCGTTCAGGGCGATCTGCTTCCGCTCATCTTCATGAGCCAGATAGTAGGCGCATTTGTCAACCAGCTCATCCAGGCTGGCATAGGCTTCCAGATCCACTCCGATCTCAAAATACTCCTGCAATTCTGACTGATAGTTGGTCATCAGGAAACCACCGCAACCCAATATATCGAAAATGCGCAGCGGCAGTCCCGTCTGGATCGGCTTGATCGTCATGTTCAGATTGATCCTGCTTTGACGGAAGATCCGGGGCATTTCCGTGAGGCTTTCCACACCGCCGTGTACATGAACGTTTTGTAGATCCCGGGTATCGCTTCTGGTAAACAGATCCACATTGAAATATTTGGCTAATGTGTTTAGAGTCCGGATGCGTTCGGTCTCGGCGGCCTGCATACCGATATAGCTGTGGGCGGCGACATACCGGTCAGGGCTGGTCACGGTCTCGGCTAATTCATAGAAGTCCGTGGCGCAGGCTTTGACCGTCTGTGCCAGTTCCTCCGTAACTGCACTTTCAATGGGGTTATAGCCGTATACCTTGAGCGAGGATTCCACAAGGGCGTCAATGTATCCCCTGGCGTAGTCCGGCAGTCCTTTTAACTGGCGCACAGGGTTTTTCTCATTATATAAGGAACCCACAAAGGAAATATCCGGGGAGCAGGTATGGCGATCCGAGGAATCGGCAGACGCAGTGACCTGATCGAACCGCCGGGTGCAGGAAGCCAGCGGAAGATAGTGGATATGTTCCGGATTGTAGGGAGCAAAGTACTGGTGCTGTGCCCGGTCAAAGAGGAAGATGTGGTTGGTGTCATGGCAGATGGATCTGGAAAACAGCTCCGGAACCGGGGAATCCACTGTCCAACACAGGTATCTGGTTCTGTATATGTGGCATATTTCCGCAAGGACAGGATAGAAATTGATGCTGAATACAAAGAGGATCTGCTTCGTTTTCAATACAGCTTCCACTAATTGCAGTCGGTCTGCAGACGATAATTTATTGTTGGTGATTTCTGTTCTTTCTTCCAGTACA
>JAIEKC010000305.1:0-9420 GCA_029064505.1 Acetatifactor sp. | reverse complement strand
GGAGCTTTTCAATCCGGAATTCCGGAAGATACGCTTTCATGGTGAAAAAGGAATGGAGGAAGGCAAGGTAATCTAAATGATCTATGACGTATTGGAATATGGGGCAAAGGGCGATAATACTGCAAATGATGCCCCCGCCATCCAGAAGGCCATTGACGAATGCTCGGCGGCAGGGGGAGGAAGGGTGCTGCTCTCGGGCGGGCATATCTACCGCAGCGGCTCCCTGGTATTGAGATCCAATGTGGAGCTGCATCTGGAGATGGGAGCTGTATTAAAGGGGAGCGACACTCTGGAGGACTTTAACCTGTTCGGCGTGGGACGTTCCGAACTGAAAGAGGTGGATACGCCTACCTATAATATGTGTGACTACAGCGGGAAGCCCAGTCTCTATTTCCTGTATGCGAAGGCTTGCGAGAATATTGCCATTACCGGGTTCGGGAAGATTGACGGGAATGAGGAGATCTTTTACGGGAATGTGAGTCGCTGGCATATAGACGGCTCCTTTTATCCCAGGGTGCCGCTTCTGTTCTTGGAAAATATCACCCATCTGACGCTGCACCAGGTGACCCTTACCGGGAGCGCCTTCTGGACCACCCACCTGGTGGGCTGCCGGGATGTGTTGATCGAGGGGATTCGCATTATCAATAATCTGAGGCTGGCGAACTGCGATGGGATCGATCCTGATCATTGCAGCAATATCCGGATCACAAACTGTCATATTCAGTGCGCGGATGACTGTATTGTATTTAAAAATACGGAAGGGGCAATGGAGTATGGTCCCTGTGAAAATATTGTTGTTTCAGGGTGTACCCTGATCTCCACCAGCGCCGCTATCAAGTTTGGCTCGGAGAGCGAGGCTCCTTTCCGCAACATCACGGTGGACAATTGCTGTATCAGCCGAACCAACAGGGCTATTTCCCTGCAGCTGCGGGATAAGGGATCCATTGAGAACGTGATTTTTTCCAATCTCAATATTGAGACCCGTATGTTCTCCACAGCGCACTGGTGGGGAAAGGTGGAGCCCATTGCCATCACTGCGGTGAAGCGGCGTGAGGATACGGAGATCGGTTATATCCGGAATGTCCGCTTCCAGAATATCAATGCGTATGGCGAGAACGGCATCCTGATTTACGGTGACGGGAAAAAGAATATCAGCGATATTGCCTTTGAAAACGTGCATATCCATCTGACAAGAAAGACTGACTGGCCGAAGCAGTACCATGACCTGCGGCCCAATGCCGGCAATCTGATCCTGGAGGATTCCCTACGGGCAGTCTATGCCAGAAACGCCCGCAATATTTCCTTTACCGGCTTCTCTTATGAGATTGATCCGAATATGGAAGCGGAGGTGCAGGAGGCTGTTTCTGTGGAAGAATGTGAAAATATATCGTTGTAAGTGAAAGATATCTGTTGGAGACTAGTGCGAAATAGCCGAAAATGCGGTAATATTACACTGTTGAAATGTCAACACACTTAGATTTGGATGGAGTGATTTTATATGAGAAATAGAATACAGGGATTAATGAAGAAAAAGATGATCTCTCGGAATTCTGAGTGGTCGTGCCAGCGAAACTCTGGCATTAAACTTTGAAAAGTAAATATTATGTGTGGAACGAAAAAAAGCATGAGAAAAGTGGTATTATAGTTCATAGGATTATGCTACATTCAAAATCAACTTTCGTAGGGAAGATTCAGATGGCAAATCTCATGCATCCAGATGCTGTAACATCAGGATGTGATAGAGGCGGCAGTACCATATCTTTGTAGAACGGTGTCTGCCGTCTTCTAATTTAAAGTCTAATTTCTCACGTTTGTTTGAACGTTCCGCAGATGTTCTTGCATTGTATTCCGGTTTCCATTCCCTTTTTATAAACAGGCGGTCTTCCGCCTTTGCCATTGAGATCAATAAACGGTGTGATATTTTCACGTTTGAAATACTGATAATAAGGCATTGCGTCATGTGCTGAATCCAGAAGAACTTTTGATACTTTATAATCAGGCAAAAAAGCTTTCATTCTGAAATAAGCATGCAAAAATCCGTGGGAATCGTGTTTTGAAGCACATGAAAAATGCGGGAACACAGGTAAGTCACTCTGGGAATCGACAAGCATGTACAAGTCGTAACCATGATAAAAACAGTCACGTGAAGAATCCCATCCGATATCACAGTCAGGCTGGGAAAAGTAACGGTCACATTTGCAGTCGGTGATGCCTTTCTCTTTGCAGTTGCAGATACGCTTTTTGTGTTCTCTGTGTGAATTAACAATAGGAGTTCCATCACCGGCTAATGCCAATACATCCGTATGGATAAGTCCTTTGGAAACAGAAATATCAAGGAACTCTTTTTGATAGATTTTGAAAAGAGAAGAATAAGGCTGCTCATCAAATTTAAAATCAGTTTTTTCCAAGGCAGGAAGAAGTTCAGCGACAGTAACTTTTTCCATGGAATCAGCTTTTGTTCCTTTCGTTTTAGGTTTTTTAACCTTTGTCTTAAGTGGACGGATATGTGGTGACATATGATTATCATCAGAGTCCCATAAGCGGTTGACAAAATCATAAAAAGTGCCAACTCCGGGAGTATTACCTACTTCAAACCCACTGAGAATGGCATAAAGAGGATTGAACTTAAGCTGCGCAACCCATTCAGTTAGCGAAGTGACTTTAAAGTCAATGGAAAGAAGATAAGAACGCTGAATACAGGAAGGAGTTCTTGGAGCAGGATCGAATTTTGAATATTTGTTAGCCATAAGTATATCGGTATAAGATAAATCAAGGTTCCAAAAACGTTCAATGATATCCCAAGTGGAACGAGCAAGAGCATCCAGATCAGGATAATATTTACGAAGATTAGTAGCAACAAAGTTTTGGTAGTTAGCATGACTGCCACAATTAACAGGTAACATAAAAATCGCCTCCATATTGAAAAATGTTTGCCGCCGCGAGAGCCGGTCCTTATTGTTCAATAGGCGCGGAGCGCCGCATTTTTTGATGGATTTGTCAAGTGTTTTTTGGCAAAAAAGTGGGGGATTTTATAAAAAGAGGAATCTGAAACCCTTATAGATATGTGCTTAGAGATTCCGAGAGATTATTATAATAGGCTCTCGGAATGTCTTTGTGCCTGATTTTGCAGGGAAATTCTTGTCAGCAGTGCACATATTTATGTATCATGTATTATACACAAATAGTATTTTGGATGCGGAACGTATGATGATCATATTTATATGCAGCTGGCGGAAAATCAGCTGCAAAGGCAGGTACAGGAGAAATTCCGAGAGGCTATCAATATGATTGAGAGGAAGATGGGTATGAAAAAAGAGAAAAACAAGGGGATTTGGTATCCGGACTAAAATATTGTTTCCCACAAGCATGATGATTGCTTTACTTTGTTTAATTATGGGTGTGAATTCCTATCAGCGGACAAAAGAAGGACTGATTGCCATGGGAGTGGAAGCATGCTTGGTATTAAGCAGGATTGCGGGATTAAATATCTTTATACTTTATATACGGGCGGAGACAGAGTATACTATGGAATTGATGCGGATGATACAGAAAGTGTAAATGATTATGGTGCCGTGTTTGAGGTGGTCGTATCAGACTCATCTGTCTGCTGGTCGCTTTGGCAGTTCTCAATTTTGCTGTAGGGAAAGTGATAAGAAGACTGCGCAAAGTAGATGGAAAAATCTATGAACTGGTACATAATGAAGGAGATCTGACACAGACTCTGGATGTCCATACTGGTGATGAGATGGAAATGATAGCGGACAATGTCAATGAACTGCTCGAGTATATACGGGGAATCATGCTGAATATATCTGAAAACTCGGAGTATTTAAAAGAATCTTCCCGCACGGTTTCCGGTAAACTGTCAAATGCTGAAGTGGGAATCACTGGTGTTTCTTCGGTGATGGAGGAGATGAGTGCGGCAATGGAGGAATCCAGTGCTTCGTTGGAGCAGATTAATGAGTCAATCAGGCAGATTTTTGAATCTATAGAGAGCATTTACCAGGAAGCTGAAAAGGGAAGCACTCCTTCCGACAGAATTGTGAAAACTGCTTCGGAAGTATACCGCCGGGCAGTGGAAGAAAAGCAGGACGCCATGAAACAGGTGGTTGATATGGCGGCTCTGGTTCAGCAGAAAATTGAGAAATCCGGGGATGTGGAGAAGGTCAGGGACCTTACCAGAAATATTATCAGCATTACCGAAGAGACGAATCTTTTATCGCTGAATGCAAGTATCGAAGCTGCCCGTGCAGGGGAAGCAGGAAGAGGCTTTGCGGTGGTTGCGGATGAGATCGGAAAGCTTGCTTCCAATTCTGCGGCATCTGCGGGAGAGATTCAGAAGGTGACGGATAAAGTGATTCGGACAGTAGATGAACTGGCCGCAGAAGCGGCCGCTAATATTAAGACTGCACATTAGCTAAAATTAATTTTTGTTAGATATATGATTGAAGCAATCTGTTTCCGCAATAGAACACTGGCCTTTGCAGTAACTAATGTCCGTTCATGGAGATAAAAATGATACATAGGAGTGGATATTGTGTATTGTGAGCAAAACATTTCGCTCTATAAGCATTATAATGATTTCGCATAAGAAAAGCAAGCAGCTATTGACTTATGAAATTCACATATGGTTTAATTAGGAAGATGTAACAGTTTGTTTTTAGCCTGCTGCGTCATGGGAATGGTATATGAGAGAAAGGAAACCACACCGGAAACGGGTGCGTGAGGTAAAATATGCCGGCTACGATAAGAGATATCAAGAACAGGACTGGACTTTCCCTTGCTACGATCTCCAAGTATTTAAACGGCGGGAATGTACTTCCGAAGAACAAGGAACTGATCGAGGAAGCGATCAGAGAACTGCATTATGAGGTAAATGAGATCGCCCGGGGGCTTGTGACCAACCAGACGAAACTGATCGGCGTTATGGTCTATGATATCGAAAGCTTTTTTTCGGGAAGCATTCTGCACTATATCAGTTATGAGATGCGTAAGCGAGGTTACGGCGTTCTCATCTGTGATTCCTACAATAATGAGGAGGTGGAGAAGCAGAATCTTAAATTTCTCCTGAACAAGAAGGTGGATGGCATCCTGGTCCTGCCGGTGAGTTTAAGCGGAGCGTTTGTGCGGCCGGCCCGGGATGCGGGAGTACCGGTAGTCCTGCTTGACAGATCCTTTACGGATGACGAGTATGATTTTGTGGGGATCGACAATCATATGGCTGCATTTCGGGCGGTGAACATACTGATAGAGAATCATCACAGAAAGATCGCGGCAATAGCTTCTGACGTGGAATATACGGGAATGGTGCGCCTGGATGGTTACCGCAGCGCCATGCATAAAGCAGGCCTGGAAACACCGGCCCGCTACCAGTGGCTGGGACGGTATTCCTTTGAACTGGGCTATGAGGGCGTAAAACAGCTTCTCACAATGGAAGATCCGCCTACCGGCATCTTTCTGGGAAATTATGAGACAACACTGGGGGGGATCATGGCAGTGAATGAGCTTGGCCTGTCGTGGCCGGAGGATATATCGATTATTGGCTTTGATGATCTGATCGTTTCCAGGGTGGTTTGTCCAAAGATATGGATGGCGGTGCAGCCTATGAGAGAGCTTTGCAGCAAGGCGGTGGAGATTCTGATGAGGCACATTGAAGAGAAGGAGGATACGCTTCCCGTCAAGATCCATTTCAGCGCTCTGATCCAGAAAGGGAATTCCGTCAAAGATCTGGGAAAATGAATACAATAGAAATGAAGATAACGGCAGAGAGGGATCCGGTCAGGATGCAGTCTCTGCTGTTTTTTGCAAACAAAAACGAACCGTTTCGCCAAAAAACATAAAAACCGTGTTTGAATTGCTTGACACAGAGTAATCGGTATTGTACAATTGCTTTAAATAGAGCGCATTTATTAGTAAAAATTGGTTGAATTAATGAAAAAAGTGCATAAATTGAAGAGCGAAACGGTATGTTTTCAACGAGCGAAACGTGTCAAGAAACCGACAAGGAGGAAGAGGATGGAAAAAGTAAAACAAATTCCTTTTGTCAAAAAGGCAGGATTCAATCGCATTGTGCTGTGTTTTGTTCTGATTTTGATGTATGCTCTGTTTTGCGCGGCGACCCGTGGCAACTTTCTCGGGATCAGCAGGATCATAAGTGCATTGAATTATGTGTAATTTCTGGGATTTTTGTCTTTGGAAGTCACATTTGTCATTGCCACAGGAGGTATTGATTTCTCGATCGGATATTCCGGTGGGATTATTCCTGTTTCTGGCAGCGGCAGTGATCTGTGCCGTTATTTTGAATAATACGAGGGCAGGCCGTTATATTCTGTGTCTGGGAAGCAATAAGGAAGCGGTTCGTCTCTCCGGAGTGGATGTAAAAAAGTGGGAAATGCTGGCGTACATAATCTGTGGTATATTGGTGAGATCGCAAAGGTAATCTCACATAAGGCAAAAGTAATTATCTTTGACGAACCGTCGGCGGCGCTGACGGAAGCAAAGATTGAGGAACTCTTTAAGATCATACGTGATCTGAGACAGCAGGAACTGGGTATAGCATACATTTCACACTGCATGGACGAGATCAAAGTGATCATGGACCGGGTGGCGGTCATGCGTGACGGTACATATGTGGGAACACTGATCACCAAAGACTGCACTAAGAATGACATCATCAACATGATGGTGGGGCGCGTCATTTACGAGGATCCGAAGTCGGAAAGCACTGTTCTGAAGGATGCCCCGGTGGTTCTCAAAGTAGAACATCTGAATGCAGGTAAGATGGTCCGGGATGTAAGCTTTGAACTGCACAGAGGTGAGATATTGGGATTCTCCGGTCTGATGGGAGCCGGGCGGACGGAGACGACGAGAGCGCTCTTCGGGGCGGATCCCATAGAAAGCGGGAATATCTATGTCAACGGAAAGAAAGTGACCATCAATTCTCCGGAAGACGCAGTGAAATACGGTATCGGCTATCTGTCCGAGGGTCGTAAGCGCTATGGGATCGTGGTTCAGAAGTCCGTTGCGGAGAATACGACAATGGCCACGCTGAAGGACTATATGTCAGGGATCTTTATCAATAAGAAGAAGGAAAAGAAGGTTGCAGAACAGTATGTAGATGCGCTGGCAACAAAGACACCGGATGTAGATCAGCTCGTGGAAGAGAGCGAGCATGTTCAGCTGACCGTGGATTGTATTTGCAGAGAGTGGGTGAAGGAATTTAAGGGGAACAATATCCGGTATGCGGATTACGGCACGCTGTATCAGTGGTTCTGAAATAAGATATTTGGGCTCTTTTAGACAAGGGTTCCACAGAAGGGAGAAAAATACTGTGGAAGAGAAAAAAAGGCAGGTTCTGGCATTTGATTTCGGGGGCGGAAGCGGTAGGGCTATCCTGGGAAGCCTCCGGGACGGAAAGCTTCGTATGGAGGAAGTGTATCGCTTTTCCAACGACCCGGTCATGTTAAACGGTACAATGTATTGGGATACATTAAGACATTTTCATGAGATCAGGCAGGGAATTCTGAAAGCAAAACAGCTGGGAGGATTTGAGAGCATCGGTATCGACACCTGGGGAGTCGATTTCGGACTTTTGGATGAGCATGGCATGCTGCTGGAGAGCGCGGTGCACTATCGGGATGACCGGACTCTCGGGATGCAGGAGGAAGTTTTCGGGAAACTTTCACGGGAGGAGATATATGATCTGACCGGCAATCAGTTTGAGAATTTCAACACAATTTTCCAGCTGTATTCTCTGGTGACCAGACGGCCATGGATACTGGAACGGGCGGACACGCTTCTTCTGATGCCTGATCTGTTCAACTATTTCCTGACCGGGGTAAAGAGGGCGGAGTATACGATGGCGTCTACAACGCAGCTCATGGATGCACGGAAGAAGGTCTGGTCGAAGGAGATATTATCGGCGCTCCATATTCCGGAACGAATTCTGCCGGACATCATACCCAGCGGAACGGTTGTGGGCAGCCTCAGGGCTGAGATCTGTGAGGAGCTTGGCGTACAGCCTGCAAAGGTGATCGCCATAGCGGGGCATGATACGCAAAGCGCGGTGGTGTCCGTTCCCACACAGGAAAAGGATTTCATTTTTATCAGCTGCGGCACCTGGAGTCTGTTTGGAACGGAGCTCTCCGGACCGGTGATCGACGACAGATCCTATGCCTGTAATATCAGCAATGAGGGAGGATATGGACAGACCACCACGCTGCTGAAGAATATTATCGGTCTGTGGCTGGCGCAGGAGAGCAGAAGGCAGTGGCAGCGGGAAGGGAAGGAATATTCCTTCGGGGAACTGGAGCAGCTGGCGCTTACCGCGGAGCCTTTTCAGAGCTTTATTGATCCGGACGATCCCAGGTTTGTTGCGGCAGGCAATATCCCGGAGCGCATCAGACAGTTCTGTCGGGAAACGGATCAGAGAGTACCCCGGACGGAGGCGGAGATCATGTGCTGCATCAATCAGAGTCTTGCCATGAAATACCGGTATGCGCTGGAGCAGATAGAGGCTTGTACCGGCAGACATTACCCGGTGATCCATATGATCGGCGGGGGCATTCAGAGCAGACTGCTGTGTCAGATGACGGCGGGAGCCAACGGAAGGAAAGTGATCGCCGGACCGACGGAGGCGACGGCACTGGGGAATCTCGCTGTTCAGTTCATGGCTCTCGGCGAGATTGCAGATGTAGCCCATGCAAGACAGATCATTGCGGATTCGGAAACAACATATGAGTATCTGCCACAGGATACGGAGCGGTGGAATGCTGCATATGATAAGTTTATTACATATATTCAAAAATAAGGAGGAATGTAGTTATGGCAGAATCAAGATTGATCGGAGATTATCCGGTGATCGGAATCCGTCCCACAATCGACGGAAGAAGAGGTGCACTGAAGGTTCGGGAATCACTGGAAGACCAGACCATGAACATGGCGAAGGCGGCGGCAAAGCTGTTTCAGGAGAATCTCCGTTACTCCAATGGTGAGCCGGTGAAGGTTGTCATTGCGGATACGACAATTGGACGGGTGGCGGAGGCGGCAGCCTGTGCTGACAAGTTTAAAAAGGCGGGTGTGGATATCACGCTGACAGTGACACCCTGCTGGTGTTATGGTGCGGAGACCATGGATATGGATCCTATGACGATCAAGGCGGTGTGGGGCTTTAACGGCACGGAGAGACCCGGTGCGGTTTATCTTGCCTCCGTTCTGGCCACGCATGCACAGAAGGGGCTTCCCGCGTTTGGCATTTATGGACATGATGTCTGTGAGGCGACGGATACCGGCATTCCGGAGGATGTAAGGGAGAAGCTGCTGCGGTTTGGCCGTGCATCGGTTGCGGCGGCTACGATGAGAGGGAAATCTTATCTGCAGATCGGCTCCATCTGTATGGGAATCGGCGGTTCCATTATCGAT
>JAIEKC010000304.1:3740-5055 GCA_029064505.1 Acetatifactor sp. | reverse complement strand
TACCTTCATCTGAGACTGCCAATCCAGATATTCATCATCGGAAATACCCAGTTTTTCTGCGATTTCCTCATCTGAGGCATTGTGCCCTGTCTCCTGCTCGATTTCGCGAATGACTGTCTCTATCTTTTTCTGCTTCTGCCTGATCGTTCTGGGAATCCAGTCCATCTTCCTGATCTGATCCAGAATGGCTCCTCTGATCCTCAGGCTGGCATATGTTTCAAATTTCACTTCCTTAAAACAGTCAAATTTGTCTATGGCATCAATCAGACCGAAAATACCGTAACTGACCAGATCCTCATACTCCACATTGTATCCGAGATACACGCTGAGCCGTCCGGCAACGACTTTCACAAGAGGAGCATATTCCAATATGATCTTTTCTCTGGCATCCGCGGATTTTGTCCTTGCATATTCTTCCAGTAGCTTTTTTCTGCCTGCATCATCCATGGGAATGAACCTCCTCCTTTCCGTTTACCGCCAACCTATGACTCCTTCTCTGTCTCTGCTGTCTTCTGCTCCCCGTTCTCCGCCTCAGAGTTATCCTCTGCTCCGTCTGCCTCTTTCCTCTCCTTCTCTTTCTCCTCTTCGTTCTGCCTGTCAAAAAAGTCAAGCGTCCATTTCAAAATACTTCCAAAGAAATAAAAGAGGACCAATACAAGAAAAAGTGATACCAGCTTTGCCACCATGGGATAATCCATGATATATGTAATGATACAGGTTACGGCTCCCGCTGTCAGCATCAACAGGAGGGGTAAATTTTTTCTGTTCATAAACTGCCCTTCATCAAATTTTATACTCTGCTTTTCCTACTGCCCTGATGATGTAATCTCCCGTCTCCGGATAGAAAATAACCGTCCTTCCGAAATTCTTTCCGGTATCCTCCGATAGGATCGGAATCCTTAACGCACCCAACTTCGCTTTTGTTGCTTCCACATTGCGCTCGCCGACCTGGCCAAAGGAACTTGAGCCCTGAAAGTTAAACATATTGGCTCCCCCGGCAATCTTTGCCACCATACGGCTCCTTTGTGCTCCCAGTTTTTCCATCTGCTTTACCAATTCCGCAATCCCTGTATCCGCAAACTTCGCGATATTCATCTGGCTGCCCTTGATGGATTTGCTGTCCGGCAGCATGATGTGTGCAAGTCCCCCGATCTTATTCACCGGATCCCGGATTGCTATTCCAACACAAGATCCGAGCCCGAGAGTCGTTATACCATTGGGACTGACACAGGTCTTGAGATCTGCCATTCCCACCTTGATTATTTCACTCATCTGTGTTTCCCTCTACACCTTATTTCTTTGACTGACTTATTAT
>JAIEKC010000304.1:0-3640 GCA_029064505.1 Acetatifactor sp. | reverse complement strand
ATCATGATCACAGACCGATCATGTTATGAATGGCCATCCGGCCTCTGTCTGCCCTGAATATGGACTTACTATATCATGATCACAGACCGATCATGTTATGAATGGCCATCCGGCCTCTGTCTGCCCTGAATATGGACTTACTATATCATAAATCTGCAATCCATGCTCATTTTTCGCCGCCTGTCGAACAAGTCCGGATGCTCTTCCGCCGACGATCATATCAGAGGTATCCCCAATGCCCCTAATATCTTGGCATACGATTCCAGATCCGGAATCAGAATAAAATATCCGTCCAATTCAATCTCATCATAAAACTGCGACTGGATCAACAAGATATTATCTCCGAAAATTCCAAACTGGATCGCCGGTACACTCAAGATCGCACCCGCCATATCCACCGTCAATGCCGGCGGCGTGGGAATTATTTTCAGATTGGTCAGTGTGGACAGGGAATTCAGGTATGCACCCGTTATGATATTCCCGATCTCCTTCATTGCGGAAAGCCCCATTTCCTCGAACTCGGAACCGGGCGGAAGCATACCCATGGTAATCTTCTGGATCAGATGCCGGGCGCTTTCTTCCTCCACCATGAACATCATGCTTCCGGTAATATCCCCGTCAACGCCCAGAAATACACCTACCATGATCTGCTCTTCACCGCCCATCATCTCTCCGACCTCTGAAAATTCCAGAAGTCTGACCTGAGGTACTTTCATATCTACTTTACACTGCAGCATCTGGGAAAGCGCAGTCATGGCATTGCCTGCACCGATATTCCCCAGTTCCTTGAGAACGTCATAATAGTTCTCAGTAACCTGCTCTAAGCTCATCTCACTCATGAATGTATCTCCTTTTTATTCATTAATTCTCCTCCAGACTGATAACCGACAGATCAAAGAGGGAAATCAATTCGCCGTTATGCTTTCCCACCGCATTAATAAGATTTCCCTTTTCCGCCGTGATATCACTGGAAATTTTCTCAATATCCGTCATATACAGAGTTACCACTTCCTTCACTTCATCTACGATAAAGCCCACATTGCCCTCTTCCTCCAGCTTAACGATCAGAATGCGGGTAGCTTTGGTGATCTCGTCAGCAGCCAGGCCCATTTTCAGGCGGATGCTGAGCACGGGAATGACTTCGCCGCGCATATTGATAACACCCTTTAAATACGCAGGCAACTTGGGTACGCGGGTAATACGCTGCATCTTCACAATATTGTCAATGTTACGGATATCAATACCATACTGCTCCTCACCCAGACGTACAACAATGAACTGGATAGGTTCACCTGAATTTCTGTTATTCTCTTCGCCCAGAAGACTCTGATTACTGTTTATACTTAATTCCATGTGGCCGTTCCCCTTTCTACTCAATCGCTGTTTACGGCAATTTTACCTTTTACAGCACCTTCTGCCTAAACAACAATTTATTCGTATCTTCCCGAACAATACCCTCTATTGACAGATTCGGTTCCAGCCGCCCGAGCATCCGTAAATTTCCATGTGCTTTGGCAGATTTCACGGTTCAGGCAGATGCTGTTTTCTAAATCAAGGTATTTGCATCAAGGATCAACGCGATCTCGCCGTCGCCAAGAATCGTTGCGCCGCTGATAAATTTGCACTGCCTGATATATCTGCCGAGAGATTTGATGACGATTTCCTGCTGTCCGATCAACTCATCGATGACCAGACCGGCAAGCCTGTCTCCCTTCTTTACAATGACCACGATCAGATTCTCTTCGTCGGTGGGCTTTCTTTCCACATCCAACACTTCATTCAGGCGGATCAGCGGAATGACCGTGCCGCGCAGATGGATCACTTCCTTATTCTGAACCAGTTTCACGTCACTGGTGGGGACATCTTCCAGTGTCTGGATAGAGCCAAGGGATATGGCATATTTTTCTTCTCCCACCACTACCATCAAAGCCTGAATGATGGCCAGTGTCAGAGGCAGGCGAATGGTCCATGTGCTTCCCTCGCCCAGCTTTGACTTGACTTCCACCTCTCCGCTCAGGGATTCAATCATGGATTTGACGACATCAAGCCCTACGCCGCGTCCCGATACGTCAGTGACCTTCTGTGCGGTAGAAAAACTGGGGAGAAAAAGCAGATCGATGATCTCCTTGTCAGACATATTGGCCGCCTGCTCCGCCGTGACAGTCCCCCTGTCAATTGCCTTTTGCTTGACAGCCTCCACATCAATACCGTTGCCGTCGTCTCCGACCTCTATCACTACGGTGTTACCCTCCTGATAGGCATTCAGGAAAATAGATCCTACTGCAGGTTTTCCTCTCTGGGCACGCACTTCGGCGGACTCCAGACCATGATCTGCGGAATTCCGGAGCAAATGCATCAGCGGATCGCCAATCTGGTCTACCACGGTACGATCCAGCTCTGTCTCCTCACCGGTCATGTACAATTCCATCTTCTTATCCAGCTTCTTGGAAAGATCACGGATCATACGGGGGAACTTTGTCACAACACTCTCTATGGGAACCATTCTCACCTTCATCACGGACTCGTGAAGATTTGTGGTCACGCTCTCCAGATACTCGATCTGTTCATTGAACGCACTGTTCACATCCGTCTGCTCCTGGCTGGATACGGATACCAGGGAATTTTTGGCAATGATCAGCTCGCTGACCAGATTCATCAGGGAATCCAGCTTCTCAATATCCACGCGGACAGTACGATTGACTACCGGCTTTGCAGGTGTCTGTTTCTTAGGCTCCGCCTTAGCCGCAGGCGCAACAGGCGCTGCAGGTTCCGAAGCCGCCGCAGGTGCAGCAGGCGCTGCAGCTTCTTCCTCCACAGGCGCCTCTTCCTCCATACCAACGTGAACATGCTTATTGTTATTCAGATCGATCTCCGCACCGATGACTTTCTCGATTTCCGAAACTGCCTCCGACGCCTGAATAATATCATCAAGCTCCGCGTCAGACAGAATGATCAGTGTGAAATCTTTTTCGAACTTCTCATCTTCCACATCCTGTGCACTGGGATCGGACACAATGATCTCTCCCCGTTCCTCCACTGCCTTAAACACAAGAAATGCTCTTGCAGCCTTCAGGATACAGCTTTCCTGGACCATGACATTCAGACCGTAGACCTTCTTGCCCTGCTTCTGCGCTTCCCTGATAACACTCACCTGAGAATCATCCAGAGTCACATGATCCCATTTATTGTCCACTGTATCCGCAACCGGAGTCTCCTCCCTGACAGGTTCCGCCGTTTTCGCGGCAGCCCCTCCGCCGCCGTTCAGAATACTGTTGAGCATTTTGATAATGGGCTCATTATCGTTGGTTCCCTCCTCAGCGGATCCCTGAATATTATCCTTATACTCCTCCAGCGCATCCAGACATTGAAAAAGAACATCTATGATCTCAGAATTTACCTTGATGACACCGTTGCGCACCTCGGAGAAAACATTCTCCATATCGTGGGTCAGATTCTGCATCCTCTTAAATCCCATGGTCCCCGCCATTCCCTTTAAGGAATGTGCCGCGCGAAAGATCTCATTGATGGTGTCCATGTTCTCAGGGTCGGATTCCAGTTCCATGATCCGTGTATTCAGATTTGTGATGTGCTCATTGGTCTCGTCAAGAAAGATTTCCAGATATTGGCTTACGTCCATAGT
>JAIEKC010000303.1:0-4275 GCA_029064505.1 Acetatifactor sp. | reverse complement strand
GTGTAGGATAGATTCGACCTGAACAGAATCAATTATGAAAAAATACAATCTAATACTTTTTATACATAATGTATACTTTTTTATAACATACGTTATATTATATTTGATCATTACACAGATCTTTTACTACTTCTCCTGCAATCATCAATCCCGCTACAGAAGGCACGAATGCCACACTTCCCGGAATGGCGCGCTTTCCAACAGTCTGCTCTTCCACCGATAATTCATGATCAGTCTCCTTATCTGCAAAATGCTGAACAGGAACTTCTTCAGAATATACCACTTTTAATTTTTTAATATTTCTCTTTTTCAGCTCGCGGCGCATGACTTTTGCCAGTGGGCAGACTCTGGTCTCATAGATATCCGCCACTTTAAACTGACTGGCATCCAGTTTATTCCCGGCTCCCATACTGCTGATAACAGGGATATTTTTATCTTTCGCTTTCATCACCAATTCAATCTTTGCAGTCACTGTATCCACCGCATCCACAATATAATCATATTCTCCAAAGGGAAACTCCTCCACATTTTCAGGCAGGAGAAAGCTCTTATAGATTTTTACATCTGCATACGGATTGATTTCCAGAATACGTTCTTTCATCACTTCCACTTTATCCCTTCCTATTGTTTTATGGGTAGCGATGATCTGTCTGTTTATGTTTGTCAGGGATACCTTGTCATTGTCGATCAGGTCAAAATGTCCCACCCCGCTTCTTACCAGAGCCTCACAAGCATATCCGCCTACTCCCCCCACTCCGAAAACAGCCACACGAGAGCGATTCAGCTTTTCCATGGCTGCTTTTCCCAATAATAATTCTGTTCTTGAAAATTGATCTGACATTTTGATACCTCTTTGACTTATATCTTTTAAAAATTAAATGAAGTTTTATCTTTTTTGTATTTTTCTCCACTTTTCCACATCTTTTTGAAATTGTTCTGTGGACATAATCCTCTGGAAGCAGAAAATGATATCTTTCCTCTACATCATGGACAAATGTTCTACTTACAGGAGGATTAAGTTTATACTGATGTGCTGAAGCACCAAACAAATCATGCTTTGAATCGATACTTTCTGCCTGATTCAATATTTTCTCTACTTCTTCTCTTCTGAACATGAAAACCTCCCAAAAAATTAATAAACGCATTTAATTGAAGAAAAAGGACCCATTATCTTATGAGCCCTCTTTCATTCTGATTCAAAGCTTATTATAAGAAAACCCTTTAATCAGTGCTTCCTCAGACATTATCAGGAATATCTTTTTCTGAAATATTTTCTTCCACAGAATTCTCCTCTGGAATATCCTCCAGGGCATCATCTTCAAATTCCTGTTCGCCGTTAGATACTTTTCCTCTCACCTTGGCAATCTTGGCCACTTTCACACCCTGATCAAGATTGATCATCTTGACACCGGAAGTTATCCTCCCCAACTTGGAAATATCCTGTGCCCTGAGCTGAATGATCATTCCGCCGTCAGTTATCATCATGATCTCATTTTCTTCCACTACAGCCTTGGCACCGATAACATCCCCGGTCTTATCAGTGATCTTATAGCACTTTATTCCTTTTCCGCCGCGCTTCTGAACGGTAAATTCTTCCAGAACAGTGCGTTTACCCAGACCGTTCTCGGATACGATCAGCATGAAATCACCCTGACTCTGCAGCTGCATACCTATGATTTCATCACCATCCGACAGATTCATACCAATAACACCCATGGAACTTCTGCTTGTAGTTCTGACATCTGTCTCCTTAAAACGGATACACATTCCCTGTTTCGTGATCAGGAATATCTCACTGTCCTTATCGGTAATCTTTACTTCGATCAGTTCATCATCATCTTTTAAGTTAATTGCCGCCAGACCGTTTTTACGTACATTTGCAAATTCCATAATGGAAGTCTTCTTCACAATACCATTTTTTGTCACCATGAAGAGACGTTTGCTTTCATCATATTCCCTGATCGGAATCATAGCCGTTATCTTTTCTCCCGGTGAAAGCTGCAGCAGATTGATCACGGCAGTTCCTCTTGCGGTTCTTCCCGCCTCAGGAATCTCATAAGCCTTCAAACGATACACACGTCCAAGACTGGTAAAGAAATTCAGGTAATGGTGAGTAGTAGTCATAAGCAGATCTTCAATGAAATCATCCTCAATGGTCTGCATTCCCTTGATACCTTTACCGCCGCGGTTCTGTGCCTTAAAGTTATCCACAGTCATCCTCTTGATATATCCAAGATTTGTCATGGCGATCACGGTATTTCCATAGGGAATCAGGTCTTCCATGGAGATATCTGTCTCATCATATCCAATCTTGCTGCGGCGGTCATCACCATATTTATCGGAAGTCTCTGTGATTTCCTTTCTGATGACGCCGAGCAGAAGCTTTTCATCCGCAAGAATTGCCTTTAACTCTGCAATCTTGATCTGTAATTCTCTATGCTCATTCTCAAGCTTCTCTCTCTCCAGACCTGTGAGAGCGCGGAGACGCATGTCCACGATCGCCTGAGCCTGTACATCCGTCAGTTCAAACCTCTCGATCAGTCTTTCCTTTGCTATCTGAGTATTCTGACTGCTGCGGATAATGGAGATCACTTCATCAATATAATCAAGCGCCTTCAACAGACCCTGTAAAATATGATCTCTTTCCTCCGCCTTGTTCAGATCATATTTAGTCCTTCTGGTAACCACATCTTCCTGATGCTTCAGGTAATGTGTCAGCATATCCAGAAGACTCATGACTTTAGGCTCATTATTTACCAGAGCCAGCATGTTGACCCCGAAAGTATCCTGCAGCTGAGTATGTTTGTAAAGCTGATTCAGGATAACATTGGCATTGACATCCTTTCTCAGTTCAATGACGACCCGGACACCTTCTCTGTTAGACTCATCCCTGATATCGGTAATCCCGTCAACTTTTTTCAGCTTTACCAATTCCGCTATCTTAATGATCAGATTAGCCTTATTTACCATATAAGGCAGTTCTGTGGCAATGATCTGACTTTTACCGTTGGACAGCGTTTCAATATTTGTGACGGCTCGAACAATGATCTTACCGCGTCCCGTCCTGTATGCTTCTTCACATCCCCTGGTACCCAGTATTAAGCCTCCTGTAGGAAAATCAGGCGCTTTCACTATTTCCAGGATTTCTTCGATAGAAGTTGCCCTGTTTTCCTCCACCCTGTTGTCAATGATCTTTGTGACGGCTTTCACCACCTCACGAAGATTGTGAGGTGGAATATTGGTAGCCATACCTACCGCAATACCGGTGGTTCCGTTTACCAGAAGGTTGGGATAGCGGCTGGGAAGCACTACAGGCTCTTTTTCCGTATCATCAAAGTTAGGTACGAAATCAACGGTATCTTTATTGATATCTGCCAGCAGCTCCATGGAAATCTTGGAAAGTCTCGCCTCCGTGTAACGCATTGCCGCCGCACCGTCACCGTCCATGGAACCGAAATTACCATGACCGTCCACCAGAGGATATCTGGTGGACCATTCCTGAGCCATATTGACCAAAGCACCGTAAATGGAGCTGTCACCATGAGGATGATATTTACCCATGGTATCACCTACGATACGGGCGCTTTTTCTATGAGGCTTGTCAGGTCCGTTATTCAATTCAATCATGGAATAAAGGACACGGCGCTGAACAGGCTTCAGACCGTCCCTGACATCCGGAAGCGCACGGGATGCGATTACGCTCATGGCGTAATCTATGTAAAAGGTTTCCATCCTCTCTTTTAAATCCACTTCCTGGATCTTATCAAAAATATCGTCGTTCATCTTTCCTCTTTCTTCTCATATCATTTTATGATATGAACAAACCATACTCTGTCATCTTTTCCATTTCCCATACGATTTCTATGCAAATAAATATGGAATCAAATACAAAATACACCATTTTAAATATCAAGATTCTTTACAAATCTGGCATTTTCCTCAATGAACTCGCGTCTCGGCTCCACCTTGTCACCCATCAGTGTGGTAAAAGTGATATCAAGCTCTGATTCCGTCTCTTCATCATAGTTGACGCGCAGCAGGATTCTTCTCTCAGGATCCATTGTGGTCTCCCACAATTGTTCCGCATCCATTTCTCCCAGACCTTTATAACGCTGGATCTTATTATTCTGGTCTCTTCCCACCTCCTGCAGGATACCGTCAAGCTCTTCATCACTGTAGGCATACCACACCTTTTTATTTTTCTCAAGCTTATACAGAGGGGGGTTTGAAAGGAATCAAGGGCATAGCGGCAGCAGTACCGGCTAAAAGGGTAAG
>JAIEKC010000302.1:0-1901 GCA_029064505.1 Acetatifactor sp. | reverse complement strand
GAATGACTCCCAATACCGCCTTGCGCAGGATATCGTAGCCGATCACAAGATAGGGGATCAGGTAGAGCGCAAATCTTGCATAGCCCTGTATCGGTATGAAATGCAGTACGCCCATGAGACAGGCTGCCACAATGATCCGGTACAGAACCTTTTTTTGTTTTTTCGTCATATGGATTCCTCCAGTTCCATCTTCCAATCGGATCAGATACAGAACGGTTCGAATACAACCTGTACAGGCGGACATTTGATCAAACCGCATTTTCCGACAGTTCCTGATCCTGTATACCGGCAGATATGCCTTTCAGACATTAAGGTGACAGTTTAGTCCAGAAAGATCTCGCAGTCATCCTCCACCTTTTTGCACGCCTTTCGCACTGCCTGCATTACGGCCCCGTCATCAGCCCCTTCCGCAAATTCCACTTTCATCTTCTGGGTCATAAAGCTGACAGAGGCATCCTGTACCCCTTCCACTTTCCTGGCCGCCTCTTCCATCTTCAGAGCACAATTTGCACAATCCACTTCAATCTTATAAGTTTTTTTCATTGCCTTTTCCTCCGCTCATTTTTTCATTGAATATTTGAACCACTGTTCATATGTTTATATTACCATATATTTTGCTGTTGTCAAGCGCTTTTTGATTCTTTCCACTTTTTAAACAAAAACCCCTAGTCGATCTGACAGATTTTCGGCTAAAACTGATTTTTAAATCGTTTTTTCCTGTTGACATTTCCGTATTTATAGTGTACTCTGTTTTCATTAAGAGTAATCCAACAAATCGTGCAATCAACACATTCCGGCATATCTGCCACTTACTCTCAGTACAACAATACAGTGGCGGAGATGCATCGTTTCTCTCTGCGCCGCTGCAAAGGAGGCCGCGTATGGGAAAAACCGGAAGCTCTTGCAATACTTTTAGGCATGCCGCAAATATGGGAAAGAAGAATGGAATACAGAAATCAGGACAAGTAGGATTACAATATGTGTTATGCAGTCCAAAAATGGCATGAACAGGACATCGCCTTGGGGAGAGACTAGGGGATTGCTTTGGGGAGAGACGAAGGTTCCCTTGATAAAACGAAGCAGATCGTGACAAACATGTTGAAAAGAGGATTTTCGGACGAGGATATCGCCTCTATGGCAGAGTGCGATCAGGTCATGATAGATGAGATGCGGGCGGCTCTGCTTTCATTTTAATTGTCAGTCTGCACAGGGACATTCTCGCACCGTCTGCCCGCAGTTCATATTCAACTCTGATCCGAATACTGTCCTCTTCTTCCACGCACAGTATCCGGGAAGTAACCGTCTCCATCCGCAACATTCCATAGGGCGTGGCATAATCCGTAACATGGCATTTTCCCGTCTCAAAGACCATGCGGCTGTTCACAGCTCCCTTTCTGTTCAGTTCCAGCAGATTTCCTTTCAGCTTTATACTGTTCTTAATGCTTCCACCGAAATCCTCCGCCGTCTCCTCGTAGAAAATATAATGGCTTCCATTTCGAAAATAGTATTCTCCGCACGCGGCCGTTTCCGTACTTCCCGATCCTCCCTCATCATCCCACTGTATTCCTTTGACTGTTATCCTTATATCCTTTGTCACCTTAATCCTCCATACGGCCTAATCATTACTCCCGGCAGGCGGAAAACCCGCCTGAAAAAATACCCTTTGTGTTCTGCCGCGCAATATCGCAATTCAAAGAACGCCGTCCCGGTTCTGCCGGCCGGATCTTCAATACTCCTCAATATGGATCGTCTTTGCCGACAGGATGCCATACTTGATGATGGAATTTGCAAAACGCACGAACTTCTCCGCCTTGTCGCTGACATAAAATTGATACTGACTACTGACCAGCCCCGGCTACTCGTCATTTAACAGCCCCATATCCCCGAGCATTTCCTTTACC
>JAIEKC010000301.1:0-2512 GCA_029064505.1 Acetatifactor sp. | reverse complement strand
GAATATAATAATCTCCTTGTAGTTCATACCAAAGACCATTGCTTATCATAAATGTACTTATCCATTAAAAAATCCTCCGTTATAATATATTTACACGTTCATAAAGGGGCTGTAATTCATTTTTTGGAGCAATAAATGTAAAGTAGCAGGTTTCCCCTTCATACATTTTATCTTCTGTATCAACCATAGGAAGATAATGATATAGCTGCACAGGCTACATAGTTAATAAATTACAAAGCCAATCCCAGCAAAAAGAATCCGTTAGATTTATGCCCATTCATGGTGGTAAAAGTAATATGTTCCATGATCTTAATGTCAAATGGCATGAACAATTCCCTGATCCATTTTGCATCGTGGTGTCTGCAGACGGCTCCTTCCGGAAGTTCAAACGCACCATACACGCCATATTTCTCCGCATGTGTTTCGTATCTGGTAACATTTCTTTCATCTTCGTTCAAAAGGAAATCATTCACATATACGATACCTCCCGGTTTCAACACGCGCTTAATCTCCTTAACCATGTATTCTTGATCGTGGTTTCTGATGATACAGGTTAATACTGCAAACAAGATTACCGCATCCACGCTGTGATCCGGCATGTCAATGTCTGCGCTTTTCATTACTTTTAAGTCAAGAAAACTATTTTCATTCCATCCGCGCTCAATCATTTTTTCTGAAAAATCAACGCCGTGAAGATTGGTATAACCGAGGTCATGCAATTCTCTTAAGGTTCTTCCGTAACCGCACCCCACGTCGAGAACGTATGCATCTTTAGCAACAAACGCGGAAAAAACATCACTGTGAAACGGAGTTGTAAAAGTCTTTGTATCAGCAGCCTGGTTCCAATAGTCATGTTGTTTCATTTTGAACTCTCCCTTCCGACATGTAAGGCAAACATATTTCAATCCCTGTTTCTTTTGATTCCATTTTACTATGGATAATTGAAATAATCTATAACCGTGTCGGTTAGTTCATCTTATAAATTCAACCAATAGTAGAGGTTAAAGTATATAGAATCTCATGTTTCCAGTGCCTTAAAAAGCATGAACCGTTGACGGTGGGCGCCATATTCATCCAAAAGCCGGTCAAGAGACCGCAGGCTCTCCTGCATCCATTGTATACGCTCTCCCGTATCCATGCCGCCCTTCCTCGCCTCATACCGCCCAAGGAGCCGGATCAGCAGCAGATCCAGCTTCTCCCCGGTACGCAGCGTATGATCCTCCTGCAGCGGCAGATATCCCAGTTCCGCAAGTGTTTTATTCATAAAGTCCACACTCAGCTCCTCCATTCCCAGGATCATCAGATGGCGGATCATGGTTTTGCGGGGGATCACACCCAGGAGCCTCAGATTACGGGTAAGCTCCGAATCGTAATTGATACTGGAAATATGCTTTTCCAGGTCGTATTTCTGCTCCGCATATTCTCTGCGCACACACCGGATCGCATCCTTATAATACAGGTGGCGGACATTGTGGCGCAGGACTTCTGACGACACATTCATCCATTCCCTGTGCTGCCCGGATATCCGGTAAAGATATCGGTCTATCAGCCTCTCCACCACTGCCCTGCGTTCCCAATAAAGCCTCTGTGTCCGCTCCGGCTCCGTCTCAAATATCCGGTCACAGCTGTCATAATATCCCTGCACCAGAAAGCGCAGCTTTTCCCCGTCCAGGCACAGCGCCTGTCCAAACGCCAGGCATGTGGTGAGATTGACCAGAAAATGGTGTCCCGTCCTCCAGTAGCGGATCTTCAGAATGTCCGACTCCTTCTCCGGCGCCTTCCCGTAAATCCGCTCATACAGACATCTGTCTGCCGCCCGCCTGCCGGCCGCCTTCTCTTTTCTCAGGAAATGTTCATACTGCTCTTTCAGCCACAGCAGTTCAGGACGCTCCGTCAGTGGTGCATCCAGAATACCGGAAACCAGCCATTCCATCTTATCAAAGTCATTCATTTTGTCTCTCTTTTCTTCTCATTGGTATGTTTCTGTATATACATTCGAAGAAAGAGAGTAAAAGGGGACAAAACAGATCAGATTATTTTTTCAATCCTCTGCATCCACTCGAAACGGAACGGAAAAAGCATGATTCCACCGGTAAGCGGCTATCGGGCGATGAGGTATCAGAGAATAGATCACTGTTTCCTCCCCGGTGTACTGTGGCAGCAGTATGGCATATCCTATATAGTCCATGTACTCTTCATGCGTCTGCAGAAGCGACGTCGAGGAACCATACAGATACTTCCCCTCATCCGGTGTCTCTACATCATGTTCCAAAGGCAATCCTACCAGAACCCGATCCATCTCCTCCATCTCCACATCAAAGCAGAGAAAGCGCCGGAGCGCTGCATTCTCCTGATCTCCGTCGGGGTTGAAAGTGGTTCCTGGAGGCTGCTCCCCGGAATAGGAGACAATGGTGAGAACGCTTCCGGGAATCTCCAGACGGCGTCCTGTTCCGGGTTCTGCATCGGATACGGCAAAGGAGAATCCTTCCGGCAGCCTGGCGGGCTGATAACC
>JAIEKC010000300.1:0-1524 GCA_029064505.1 Acetatifactor sp. | reverse complement strand
GTATCTATGAGTGCAAGGCCATAGCGGTGAACGGGGAGTTCCCGGGGCCGCCTGCGGATGAGAGACTGGAGGGATCCACTGTTTACGCATTGCAGTACATAGCGTCCAGTTCCATAGAAAAGCTGTATACCTTTAATGTGACGGAGACGGTCCTAAAGCAGCTGCAGCAGGTTTCGACGCGGTATATGAAGCAGTTTGTGGGAAGGGAATTCAAGAGCCTGGAAGTTCTGCAAACTCTCTGTTGAAATAACGTCGTTTTTTTGGTACAATAACTTAGCACAATATGGATGTGTATCAAAGTCTGCCGTGCAGACTTTTTATACACCGGGGAATGCCGGGAGCAGCGTTCTTCACACGGAAGATTTGTGCTGCCTGTGACTTACATATACGAAAAGTTTTTTCGGTATCGGGAATTCGCAGGTTAAGGAAAGGCATGTGGATCAATATGAAAAAAATCTCAAAGACGGTATGGGGGATGGGCATCCTGCTCATGGTACTGATGATGACCGGCTGCGGGGAGGCAAGAGTCCCGACTGCCGTGGATAAACCTATGATTTCCATTGCGAAGAGCGGGGAGATCACGGAATATCTGGTGGGAGAGTTCAGCGCGAAGTCTTATTACAATATTTCCGAGCTGTCTTCCATGGCGGCGGAGGAAGCGGCCCAGTACAATACCGCAAATCAGACCGGAACGACTACGCCGGTGAAGATGGAAAAGGTTGAGGCGTTGGAGGACGGTTCCGGCCGTGTATGTATCGTCTATCAGTATGACAGTGCCGAGAGCTATACGGGCTTTAATGAGGAAAGCCTGTTCTATGGAACTGTGGATGAGGCGGTTTCACAGGGATATTCTGTGGATATCTCCCTGATGAGCGCAAACAGCAGCGCTCAGACGCTCACCGCAGACCAGTTAAGGCAGACCACAGATAAGCAGCTTATCATCGCGCCTCAGGGAGTGTATGTATACTGTCCCGGAAAAGTGGAATATATCAGCGACAATGCAGCCATGGCTGAGGACGGAAGCGTGGATGCGACGATGGCGGAGGAACCCGTCTATATTCTTGTAAAATAGTGCGGGGAACAACCCCGTAGGAACAGCATGGAAACGGAAATTTAATATCTGTCCGGTCACTGTGATGTGTGAAAAACACATGCGTGCCTGCCGGCGCACAGTGAGCGGGAATGGTTCTGCAGAACGGCGGATACGGAACAAATTGCCGGGCGGCAATTGAACAGGAGGAGATCAGAGTATGGAAAAGACAATGGAAAAGATCGTGGCATTGGCCAAGGCGAGAGGCTTTGTATATCCCGGATCCGAGATATACGGCGGACTTGCCAATACATGGGATTACGGCAATCTCGGTGTGGAATTAAAGAACAATGTGAAAAGGGCATGGTGGCAGAAATTCATACAGGAGAATCCTTACAATGTGGGTGTGGACTGCGCGATCCTCATGAATCCCCAGACCTGGGTGGCCAGCGGTCATCTGGGCGGTTTCGCCGATCCCCTGATGGACTGTAAGG
>JAIEKC010000030.1:0-1671 GCA_029064505.1 Acetatifactor sp. | reverse complement strand
GTTCGGTAGCCGCACCAATCTTCTGTACGGATTCATTCGTCAGCTGTATCTGCTGCGCAATACTGTTCAGCGCGGCAACGGTCTTATCGTTGGAATCACTGAGTTCATGCATGGTCCTCATGGATGCGGTTCCCGCATTACTCATGGTAGTGGATACCGTAGACTGTCTGCCCACACACTCCACAATACTTTCGATCTGATTCCCCATAGATACGATCTGGCCGGAAGCATTCTCTATTTCCTCCGCCTGAGACACGGCGCCTCTGGAGATCTCATCCACCGCACGGCTGATCTCATCGGTGGCATCGCTGCACTGACTCGCCATCTGATCCATGGACTCACCCGCTTCGTTCAGTTCATTTGCGGAATTCAGCAGATTGCCCACAATATTTTTCAGTTTTGCGATGAGATTGTTCAGTGCGTCACCCATAGCGCCCAGTTCATCCCTGCGCCGCAAAATAGAAGGATCCACATTTGTATTCAGGTCACCTGTTGCCAGATTTTCCAGAGCTCCCTTTGTCCTGATCAGACAGTTGGCAATCCTGCTCGCCAGGAAATAACCCATACCGGCAAACAATACACTCAGGATAACAGCCAGTGCGAGAATATGGGATACCTTCATATCAATATACTCGTCGATCTCCGCTCTGGGCTTACCCGCAAATACAATACCCACAACCGTACCGTCCGGGTTCTGCAAAGGTACATAGCATGCCGCGTAATCCGCATTGTTAATGGTTATATGGGTAGTGGTATAAACTTCGCCCCGCTGTACCGTTTCCCACACCGCATCCGACACATTCGTTCCCACGATCCGCTGGCCGGTGGAAGCGTCTGTCAGCGTGGTCATCACACGGGTCGGTCCGAAACACACCGTTACTGCCGCTTCCGAATTGCTGACATAATTATCCAGCTCCTCCATCTCCGCTGTCAGATTCGTCTCTCCCTTATAGAAAGTCTCATTCTCGAAACGATAATCGCCATCCATATTGTTATAACCCGCCATGGTGGCATTTGCCAGCATATTCAATCCTTCCAGCGCCTGTGTCTCCAGACCGTCAACCAGACTGGATCTCGCAAACAGCGTCAGACCTGCGGCGATGATCAATGCAGGTGCCACTGTCTGCAGAATCAGCTGCAGCTTGATCCCTGACTTTTTCTTCGTTCCGCCCTGCGCAGGAACATCCGGTGTCACTTTTGGTACTTTTGTTTCTTGCGCGTTCATTTTTCGTAGTCCTCCCTTGTATATTATATTTTAGCCGCCATTATTTCACCCGATCCATCAATTATTTCCGCCCGAGCCCCATGCTCCATGCGGATAAACCCACATGATTCCGCTCTGCGAAGCCCAGATCCGGATGAGTAATGCCGTACTGTCAGGCAAATTTTTTCGCCTTGCATTCCCCGATGTAAAACGGAAAACTTCTTCGAAAAATGCCCCTCTGTCATGAGCAAAAATTACCAAAGGCAATCAGAAATTCTTCTCACACTATCCCATCCACGCAATTATTCATAAGCATGGCGATGGTCATGGGACCCACCCCGCCCGGAACCGGCGTGATGGCCGAAGTATGAGGCGCCACGTCCTCAAAATTCACATCGCCGCAAAGCTTATTGTTCTCATTTCTATGGATCCCCACATCAATGACAACAGCGCCTTCCTTGACATAC
>JAIEKC010000003.1:1244-9120 GCA_029064505.1 Acetatifactor sp. | reverse complement strand
TCCCGATAGTCATAACATATGTTTCTAATATGTGGCTGAAATAAAAAATAACAGAAGTCATCCAATTCATGACTTCTGCTATTTTTTATTGCGTATGTTCTTTCATTCTATTTTTCTGATTCTGTCTCTTGATCTCGATCTTGCTTCCTGATTCTGCTGTT
Source organism: Acetatifactor sp. (assembly GCA_029064505.1). Taxonomy (GTDB): domain Bacteria; phylum Bacillota; class Clostridia; order Lachnospirales; family Lachnospiraceae; genus Acetatifactor. The sequence goes on along the minus strand of JAIEKC010000003.1, from coordinate 8,959 downwards.
ACTGTTTCTTGTTTTTATTCTTTGTTCCTGCCTCGCTTTCTGTTTCAGTTGTTATTTCCGTTCCCTGTTCTCTATTTGTTGCTGTTGCTTATTTTTGCTTCCCGTCTCTCTTTCTGCTTCTGGTTTCTGTTCCTTGTCCCCGGTTCCTGCTTCGCTTTTTGTTCCTGATTTCCGTTCCTGCTTCGCTTTCTGCTCCTGCCTCTCTTTCTGTTTCCGGTTTCTGCTTCTGCTTTTTGTTTTCGCTTCTTATCTCTTGTTTTATTGATCCGGCCTTTATTGTATTCCCCGATGCTTCATCCGCATTCTTACCATAACATCCGTTACCACCGCAAATAACACCATCAGTAACGATAACACCTGTGATACCGCAATGGCAGTTCCGGGAATAAAGAGGGTATCTGTTCTGATCCCCTCGATGATAAAACGACCCAGACCATAACCGCCAAAGTACAGCAGACAGATTTCGCCGTCAAATTTCCTGTGCTTTAAGTACACCAGCATCAACACCAGTACCAAAAGACACCATACGCTCTCATAGAGAAATGTGGGATGCACCTGAATATAATCCGCACCCTCCGGTATATGGGCGGCAATGTTCTCTGAGATATCCCGGGCCCGCACTGCCGCCACAGGCAGCTGCATGGAGAACAGACCGTCATAATACTCGCCGAAGACCTCTCTGTTCATAAAATTACCCCAGCGACCGATAGCCTGCCCCAGGATCAGCCCCGGCACTGCCACATCGCCCATATGAAAAGGATTCTTTTTCTTGAGCTTCGCATAGACGAAAAGGGTGATAAATGCGGCAATGACACCGCCGTATATGGCCAGTCCACCCTTACGGATATTAAAGATGCCAAGAAGGTTTTCCTTATAAAAGTCCCATGCAAAGACAACATAATAGATCCTGGCCCCTATGATGGAAAAGATGACCGCATAGATTGCAAAATCCCAGATAACCTCCGGATCCAGCCCCGTACGTTTCGCCAGGCCGGCAGCCGTCAGGATTCCCGCGATTATGCCGATCCCTATGATCAGTCCGTAAAAGGCTATCTCAAAGCCAAAAACGGTGAAATGTCTGGGTACATTCTCCAGATAGATTCCCAGATTCGGGAATGCGATGTCTCCTGCATTCATACATACTCCTCCACTGTTTCAATTGCCCTGACAGGCAATCACCGGTTTTTCCGAAAAGCGTCCCTCATACACCCTTCATTCCCTACCGCCGTACCTACACGCATGACGGAAATATGTCAGACCGACAATTCCAAACTCTCATGCGATCGGGAATTTTACTTTCAGTTTTTCCACTGTTCTCAGACATTAAACCGGAACAGGATCACATCTCCGTCCTGCACTACATAGTCCTTGCCTTCCATACCCACCAGTCCCTTTTCCCGGGCAGCGGCCAGAGAGCCCTGTTCCAACAGATCCCTGTAATTGACTACTTCCGCCTTGATGAATCCCCGCTCGAAGTCGGAGTGGATCTTTCCGGCCGCCTGAGGCGCTTTGGTGCCGATCCGGATGGTCCACGCTCTGGTTTCGTCCTCTCCCGCCGTCAGAAAACTCATCAGCCCCAGAAGGGAATAGCTTGCACGGATCAGTTTTTCCAGACCGGACTCAGACAGGCCCAGCTCCTCCAGGAACATCGCCTTCTCGTCCTCATCCAGTTCCGAAATCTCCTGCTCGATCTGGGCGCAGATGACAAACACTTCGCTCTTCTCGCTCTCCGCAAACTTTCTCACCTCAGCCACAAAAGCATTGGAAGCGCCATCGTCCGACAGATCGTCCTCTGCAACATTGGCAGCATAGATCACAGGCTTGTAAGTCAGAAGATTGTATTCTTTTAGCAGAGCCAGTTCATCCTCGTCTTCCGCCTCCAGGGTCTTTGCCAGCCTGCCACCCTCCAGATGCGCCTTGATGCGTTCCAGAAGCGCCAGCTCCTTAGCGTAAGTTTTGTCCATCCGGGCAGCCTTTGACACCTTCGCATAGCGTCTTTCCAGCACCTCCAGATCGGCGAAGATCAGCTCCAGATTAATTGTCTCTATATCTCTTAAGGGGTTCACGCTTCCGTCCACATGAATCACATTGGTATCCTCAAAGCATCTCACCACGTGAACGATGGCGTCAACCTCCCTGATATTGCTCAAAAACTGGTTCCCCAGCCCTTCTCCTTTGGAAGCGCCCTTGACCAGACCTGCTATATCCACAAATTCTATCACCGCCGGGGTGACCTTCTTAGACTGATACATCTCACCGAGTGCCTTCAGTCTGCTGTCAGGCACCGCCACCACACCGATATTGGGATCAATGGTACAGAAGGGATAATTCGCGGATTCCGCGCCCGCCTTTGTCAGTGAATTAAATAATGTGCTCTTTCCCACGTTGGGAAGACCGACGATTCCCAGTTTCATTTTATCTTAGTCTCCTTTGGTTTTCTTATATTTTACAGGATTTTCGCCTTTCAAGGTTTTGGTCAGACCTTTGCCTTATTTCAACACCAGGCGCCTTTCCTTTTAAGTCCTTTTCCATAGTAAAAGCTCCTTTCTGTCACAGAACATATTCTGTGACTATCGCGGTGCTCCTCAAATGCCCATGCAAGCATGGCATTTTCATAGCTACCCGCATAAAAAGAGCCTTAACATCTACGTTAGTATAGCATATCAAGGCTCAAAAGTAAATCATTGGATTTCTATAAGCATATTATCATAACAAAAACAACAGCAAAAGTGTTGGTAACATAACTTACAAATCTGCCGTTATCTACTACAAATTTCTTGCTGGCATTGAAATAATATCCATCCTTCTCATAATTTCTCCTTTTACTATCAAAACCCAAAATTCTCTACCCAAAAGGGAGAAAAAAACTGCTGTTGACAGAGCGGAGTTTTCCATATTGATTTACCTCATTTCACATAAAATTTTATCACTTGAATACTATAATAAGAACTCTCTGCATACACCAGATTTTCACCTTGCTTATTCCCCCCCATTTCACTTTACTCACAATTCACACCTGTTACTACCATTGTAAAAAATACCATCGATCTGTCTTACTAAGTGTGAATAAGTGCGAAGCTTCTTTTCTGTAAAAATAAAGTATGACCAAACATATTAACTTACAGGGAAATTAAAGTCTAAATCAAAGCGGATATCATTTAGAACTTCCTCTAATGAAAATTTTATATTTTATTTTGATATATGATGCCGGGGTGTGCGTCACGCTTTGTGGGATGCACACCCCAATCAATGAGGCGCAGTTGACTTACGGTGCTCAAATTGAAACTCTGCCGGCTGCGAAGTTCAGCCTGACCTTTTACCGGAAATACCGACTACCGGTCATAGAACCTTATTGATCCTCACCTCCTCGGCGTAAAAGACATCATCCTCAAACCGGCCTTTCAGATCCACATCCATATACGCCGCGACATCCTGAAATCCTGCTTCTGTATCCTCGTAGCTTTTCCCGCCGTCCCTGATGTTACGGATATAAAAATGAGTATTGTCATCAAAGGCCACCTGAATCAGCTCCGAATCAGGGATCTCCACATCGGTAGAAGGACTGCCGCCAAGTATGGAGCCATCCTCAAGAATTTCGACCTCCACCTCAACTATATAAAATGAATCCGTGTCCAGTTTCCATACCATTCCCAGGAAATCCGCATCTACAACGGCAGCCGTCCTGGAATCCAGTACCTGCCATTTCCCTCCGGGAGTACTCTCTTCATCCGGAAATCCATTCTGAGGATCACTCGGTGATATTCCCTGAATCGTCCCCTGTGACGCTGATGCTCCCTGAGAGGATTCCTGCGTAATATCCTGCGGCGCACTTCCATCCGTATCCCGTATCACTGCCACCGCTGAATCCGATGCCGTCAGGGTATCCGGAGCGGGACCGCACCCCGCTGATAATCCTGCCAATATACTTGTCACGCTCAATAATGCAATTAATTTCTTTCCTCTCATATCCCATCACTCCTTATATTTTTTCTGTATACTCCCACATTCTCAGCTTTCCCCATAACCATGATCTTCCATGATCTGCAATCACCAGTCATACCGCCGGGATATGAACCTCGCATTTACCCCTCTCCGCGAAATCTCAGATCCGGGTGAAGAATGCACGGGCATCCTTCCATATGAAGTTTTGGATTTTCTCAGGCGGTGTCTTATCAGGGCGCCTGAGAAAATCTCTCCGCATTATTCCGCCAGATACATCCTCAGTCCGCCGTCTATCTTATCCAGTGTCTCTTCCAGGGACTGCGTACCCTGCAGGAAGTCCGGCAGTGTCTCGATCAGCACTTCCCTGATCTTCGCGTCCTCCTTCCGGGGCCGATCAAGTCCCTTGCACAGTTCCACCAGCTTCCGTGCCGTCTCCACGGGATAAGCTCCGATCTGGAATGGCTCCATGGCCCCTTCACCGATCTCGATCATTGTCTCAGCCGCGTAATTGGATCGGTCAGCCTGGGCAAGCGTTTCCAGACACGCCGCATTGATCGGATAACCGATATAATAATCCTGCCCCTGTACCTGATCGGACAGACAGAAAGCTATAAAATCCCTGGCAATATCCTGATATTCACTCTTCGATGACACGCCCATCTCCACATAGGGCGTGAATGTGTTCTCAAAGGCGGTAAATTCTCCCTTGATATAATCCACTATCGCCATCGGGAACATGCTTCCGTTAAATCCGTCGCTCTCCTCCATGGCAAATTTTGCCACAGATGCCAGATTCCATATGCTGTATCCTCTTTCGTCCATGTCACGCTTTTCTATGATACCGCTGTTGTCCGCAATCTGCTTCAGCGCCTCCAGGTACTCCGCCAATATCTCTCTGTTCAGCGTCTTATTTTCCACCATACTTCCACAGAAATATGGATAGAACATATCAACCAGCTCCGTCACCGTTCCGGGTCCCATATAACTCTCGCTCCGGCCGCTCAGAAATGTTCCCAGAGACTGTATGGATGCCATATCCTGTGCCGTGATATCCCTGCCCACAGCAAAGGAAAAACCAAACTGCATGGGAGCAATATACTGCTTCCCGTCTTCCGTATGGTAAGCTCCCATAATATTGGAAATCACCGCTCCGCTCTCCTCCATAGGCGCAATGACATCCTGCAGATCCGCCAACAGTCCTTTCTCCGTATAGGATTCCTTATTCAGATGATCCAGCACCAGGATATCCGGTGACTCGCTTCCCATAAGCATGGTATTGATCTGCTGCTGTACTGTATTATAGTCCATGGGCACATCGGAATATCTGTCCTCTCTGGAGTAAGCGTACTCCACCTCGATCAGAACCTCCGGATGTGCTCTGTGATACAGAGCCGCCGCATTCTGCACCAGGTAACTCTCCTCCACGGCATACAGTTTCAGAACCGTGCTCACCACAGGCACCGCCTCCGGATCGTATTCATACACCACAAGATTCCTGACATTATCTTCCCCGCCAAACAGCGCATATATCCGACCGTCCTGCAAAGCCGTCAGACCAATACACCAGGTGCCTGACAGGGAAAAGCAGGTCTCCAGTCCCTCGATCAGCTTCTTCCAGTCCTCCGTACCGGCTTCACACCGAAAGATCCCGTCACCGTCCGCAGAGATCAATGTCCCATCCGTCAGGGCACAGAGCTTCAGCCCGGATGTGGAACTCTGCCCCAGAGGAATCGTCACCACATCTTTCATGCTGCCGCCGATCCACTTTTCCACCGCATCGATACTCCCTGTCATACCTGAAGACAGCAGATAAACGTTTTCACCGTCCGTAACCATTCCACCGTCGTAATAACCGGTAACAGGTATGCTGTCCAGTACGCTTCCATCCTCCCCGTTGATACGATCAGCAGAATGAAAAGAAACCGCCGCCAGAGAGCCGTTGTTCAACGCCGCGATCCCGGTGATATACTCATAAGAGCCATATTCCTCATCGGCCACCGTCCACTTCTCAGGCGTAATTTCCTTCGACTCACTGCCGTCCCCTCTCCAAAGATAACTTCTGTAGGTTTCGGTTTCACTGTCCACCAGACTGTAAAAGAGATACTGTACGCCATTACCACCCTGCATCAGTCTAAAGTCCGTCCACGACTCTCCGGGAATGACAAAATCTGTCAGCCATCCCTGCGTGACTTCTGCAAAAGCATCTTCCTGAAGTTCCCACTCTTGAATCCGAAGTCCCCCGTTTTCATCCGCTGCCGTCACCAGATGTAATTTGTCGTCAACTGTGTACACCTGTCTCGGCGTCACCCCTTCCGGTATGCCTGTGAGAGTTACCTCCTTTTCCAGCCAGACACCTCTCGTTGCCCCTTCACTGCCGGTCACGGAATCGCCCGCAACACCGGAGGATCCCTGCTCTCCGCAGCCCGCCATACTTCCCGCAAGAAGCAGTGTGCCTGTAAGCAGCGCCAGTCTCCTTTTCCATTTTGCTTTTAATGATCCTGTCATTTCATATGCCTCCTCGTATGATAGATGGTTACCGTTCGTGCCATACGGTCTGCAATATCGATTCCGGCCCCGGTGCAAATTGCCGCTTTCTGCAAAAATGCCGCACAGATCCGTCTTCGCCCTGTAATATGGGAACCGTAACACGAAATACATGATTCGCCATACATGATAATCCGGAAACATATCCTAATGGTATCCGAAAAGTATCCTGATTGTATCAAAATATCCAGAAAAACAGCATGTGAAAAATATAATTATTTCAAAAAGAATTGTACATATCTGAAAAATGTGATAATATAGGGGTTGTGATATTTATACTATATTTTTATACGGAGGATCGATATGAAAAAATTTGCTTCACTTTTCTTAGCAACTGTAGTTACGGCAGCGGTTCTGACAGGCTGCGGCAGTAACGGTACACTTTCCAGCGGTTCCGGTTCTTCCGGTACATCCGGTTCTACGCCATCTCTCAGTACATCCGGTTCTACAGAATCCAGTTCCGCTGCTTCTTCCAGTTCCGCGGAAAGCCGCGCAGGTTATCCTGATGAGAACGGTAACGCAGAGGGACGTCTCGGTGACACCATGCACACTTACTTCTTTGATTACACCGTGAACAGCGCTTATCTCTGTGACGAATACGAAGGATATACTCCACAGGATGGCAACGAGATACTGGTAGCTGATGTTACGATCAAGAATACCGTTACTTCCACTCTTCCCATGTATGATACTGATTTTCAGGTTCAGTGGAATGACACCGCAGATGACGCTTTTGGCTTCCCTATCACTCTGGAGCTCAATGACGTATTGAACGATCAGATGCTTCCCGGTGAGTATGAACTGTCTATCGGTAAGACCATCAACGGCCTTCTGGTATACGAAGTTCCTGCCGGCAGCAAAGATTTCTCCATCTCCTATCTGGAAATGTTTGATGACGATTCCACAGGTGATGTATTCTTTGTTTACTTCTCCGCTGAGAAGCAGTGATCGAACGATCGGAATTTATCAACATAATCAAAACTGTACAACAAAAAATCCCATGGCCAGATGCCATGGGATTTTTCTTTCTCATGTGACTCAAAATTCTCAGCCCGCATATTCTGCAAGGTTAAAGCCTCTTCTCTCACATTCCGTCATGCCCAACGCAGTCCGCACAAATAATAGCGAACCGCCGCAAGCCTGAAAGAACGCTGTTATTCGCGTTCTTCCGTGTGAGATTTAAAAGTTCACACACATTTATCTCTGCACTCTTCCGGATGCGTCTCCGC
>JAIEKC010000003.1:0-1234 GCA_029064505.1 Acetatifactor sp. | reverse complement strand
CCTGCCAGAGTCGCAACTTCTTTTCTGGATACCAGATTGAAGTCGCCGGGGATGGTATGCTTCAATGCGGAAGCAGCCACGCCATACTCAAGAGCAGCCTTGAAATCCTTGCCGTCCAGCATACCGCAGATCACACCGCCTGCGAAGGAGTCACCGCCGCCCACACGGTCAACGATGGGATGGATGCTGTATTCCTTGGAATGATAGAATTCCTTGTTATCTCTGGAGTAAATGCATGCGGACCAGCCGTTGTCGGAAGCGGAATGGCTTACGCGCAGGGAGGAAATGCAATACTCAAAGTTGTAATCTGCCACCATCTGCTCGAAGATGGACTTGTAACCGGCCAGCTCCAGTTCACCGCTTGTAACATCCGTCTCACCGGGCTTATAGCCGAGAACCAGCTCCGCGTCCTCTTCATTACCGATGCATACGTCAACATACTGCATCAGGTTCTTCATAACCTTCTGTGCCTTCTCGGAGGACCACAGCTTCTTACGGAAGTTCAGGTCCACGGAAACCTTTACGCCATGCTTCTTGGCAGCCTTTAACGCTTCCTCTGTCAATACTGCCGCGCTGTCAGATACAGCGGGAGTGATACCGGTAAAATGGAACCAGTCAGCGCCTTCAAAGATCGCGTCAAAATCAAAATCTGCCGCGGTCGCAGTGGAGATGGAGGAATGCGCTCTGTCGTAAACAACCTTGGAAGGTCTCATGGAAGAACCGCTCTCCAGATAATAGATTCCCAGTCTCTCACCGCACTTGGCGATATTCTTTGTACCTACATTGTACTTTCTCAGAGCTGCCACCGCACACTCGCCGATCTCATTGTCGGGAACCGCAGTCACGAACTCAGCGTCATGACCGTAGTTAGCCAGAGATACAGCCACATTAGCCTCACCGCCGCCATAACATACATCGAACTCGTCTGCCTGAATAAATTTCTCGTTGTTGGGGGTGGACAGTCTCAGCATGATCTCACCCATGGTAATTACTTTTGCCATTTTGATATATTCCTTTCCTTTTACGTTATTGGATAGCTTTATGCCATTCCTAAGTCACCGCCACGGATCAATCTGTGTGATCCGCATATGTCATTCCCCGGCAGTTCCTTACATGCCTACTTCTGTACCAGATGCACTGCAAAACCGCCGAACTCCTCTTTCAGATAGACAGCCTTCAGATTGCCCTTGGCATCTCTCTTAGCGGTATCCTCCGCGATCTCAACGCCCAGAAC
>JAIEKC010000299.1:0-5059 GCA_029064505.1 Acetatifactor sp. | reverse complement strand
ACTGCCCGCAGTCTGGGAGCTGCTTTCCGAACCGGAAGGAGATCCTCCCGCATTCAGGGAACCGACAGGAACCTTTGTCGACTGTGGCCTTGAGGCTGTTCCCGGAGTTCGGGCCGGTGTCGGCACCGGAGATGCCACAGGCGGCTGTGATACTGCCGGTCCGTCCTGTGACTCCTCCGGTTCCTCCGGGGCCTGTGTCACCGTCGGGGATTGCGTCACTGACGGGGATTGCATCACTGACGGTGATTGCGTCGCCACCGGGGATTGCGTCGCCACTGGGGATTGCGTCACAGGCGGAGTCACCACCGGCGTAACTGTGGAAGAAGAGCCGATCTGTACCGTTCCCGGAAGATCCATATCCGTTACCGTCTTCAGCTCCGTTTCATGGACATACTGCAATGAATTCTCCACAACACTGACTCTTGCCGTTGTTTCCCCGCCGTTTGCGTCCCGCACCATAACTCTTCCGACTGTCAGAGAATCGGCGCCTTCCGTAAACAACGCTTCCGTTCCCGCCACATAGACGTTTAATTTTCGAGTATTTCCGTCATACCGATACTCCAGAATTTCCGCCGTATTTCCATCAAACTGAAATTCCGCTGCCGCCTCTCCGGACGGCTCCACCGACAGACTGAAACCCAAAGTGGATATACCCTCCTGAGCCGCCTGCGGTAAGACTACCGTGACGGTTCCGGTCTCATCCAGTCTGATCCCGCTCCTGCCTGCCGCCCGGACCTGCATGGGCAGCAGGACGACAAACAGAAACAGGACAGGTAATAATTTATATAAATACTTTTTCATGCCGATAACTCCTGCTACTAATGATGCGGATCCTCACACCGCACTATTTACCTAACTCAATATCCGGCAAGGTATCCGGTACCGCTTCGAACGGTGAATCGCTGACAAGCCTCTGTCCTTCATTGGTCATGGCATCATTGACACGGTAAAGTTCCGCCCGCACCTTTGCCATTCCCGTCAGGTCCGCCTGCTGTCCGGGTTCTATCCAGTAGATCCAGGTGCCGTCCCAGACATTTTTGATATCGCCCTCTGCCGGTACGTCCGCCAGCAGGATCTGTTGTGCCGTAAGCTCTCCCGCCGCATTTGTACCGCCTACAATATTGCCGTTCTGATCATATAATATCAATACATTGTAGGCAGGGTTTCCTTTATAGGAGCCGCTGAAAACGATGGATCCCGCCGGTATCACATCTTCCGCCCCTTCTCCGTACTGATAGTCTGCGGTCAGTTTGCCGATCACCGCCGCACCGTCATCCGTATATCGGAAATCCACATTATCTCCTGTGGCTCCCAGTACGTCCAGTTCCGCTATGGATATCCTGCTGCCGTTGGAAGCTTTCAGGATCAGCTTCACCGCATCGGCCTCATAAAGGCTTACGTATTGTGCCTCGCCCTGGGCTCCGTTAAAGAAATGAATGGTGCCGGAACCGGAAGCATCCGTTCCCAGGCTTCCCTCCGCCGCTTTCACCCAGCTGTCACCGGAATGTATCTGTATCTCGTAACCGCAGCCGGGAATTCCGGTTATTTCCGTATATTTCAGCCCCGTGATCTTCAGGGTCTTATGAAACTCCAGAAGGATCTCCGCATTGGAACCTGCGGTTGCCGTATATGCGGTCTTTGCATTATTATCGATCATTTTCTCCGCAGGATCTTCCGCGGGTTCGCAGGGCGAATCCTCCGTACCCTGATTCTGATCCGCTGCCGTCAGATTCTGGGTGCTGACCGTCCAGTAAGACTTATCCAGACTTCCGTCGTCTCCGATCCTTACCGGATCCAGCGTCTTCACTGCCGAACGGTTCAGGTACTTGTCAATGACCGTGATCTCATACCACACCATCCTGTTATTGGCCGAAACCGTGTCGGTGAAAGAATTTCCTGTGGCAAAGCCTGCCGTTTCCCTTACCGTCTCTCCGCCCGAGATCATGCATCTCACGATCTCATAACCCAGCACATCCTTCTCCGGTATTCCTTTGGAGCTGAGAGAAATAACCACCTGATTGGGATTCCCGGTACTGACAGCCGCCGCAGTGCCGTCGCCTACGGCATTCACCGTGTCATTCAGCGAGCTTGCGCCGCCCTGCAGGCTGTATACACGCGCATCGTCATTTACATAATAAATGGCTCTGTTCTCCTTCGGGAACTGTTCCGCATATCTGCGGGTATCCTCATTGGGCGTCATTCCCCAGCGTTCGAAGAACTCCAGTATATTTCTCTCCGCAGCCGCACAGGACAGACGCATGAGATCCTGGTCCCGGTCTCCCGCAAGAGCCAGTCCCGTACCATTAGGCGCAGGCGCTGCCGCCGCTTTCCTCGCATAAGTATCCACCCTGGCAAAGAACAGGCTGTCCAACTGCTGTTCATAATCCGCATATGTCTTATAATTATATCCTTTATCATAGGCCAGATGAAGCTGCCAGTACATGCCCAGCTGTGTGAACACATTGGAAGCCATGCCCGTTGTCCCGGATGTGACCTTCTTATAAACATTATCGTACTGGAACCGGACGCTTCCATTGTTATCCCTGGCCTGCGCCAGCACGGCATAATAATTGTTGGTGATCTCGGCTATGGCATAGGTGCCCTGATTGATACAGTGTCCGATCTCATGGGCGATCCCCCAGCCGAAATAATTGCCGCTTACATACCTTCCCTCACTGTCAGCAGTCACAGGTACCGCACTCATCATTCCGGGGGCGGATCCCCATTCAATGCCGATATGATTGCCGGAAGCATACATAAACGCCCCTGAGAACATTCTCTGGTAACGGATGTTCAAATGCCCCTTCGGTATCCGGTTCAGTACATCCGGTGCACTGCTGTTCAACCCTTTATGCTGATAAAAGAGGTACATCATGTCTTCCATGGCCTGCATGGAGTTCAGGATCTTCTGTGCCTTCTGTTCCGCACTGCCGCTTCCCGCCCCCGCCAGTATCTGCTTTGCAGGCAGGGAGAGCATCATGGTATCCAGCAGGATATCGGAAGCGCCCAGGATACAGTCATTCTCACTGTAGGCATACGCCACCTGGCTGTTCCCGGAATTGCCGTGCACTTCCCCATGAACCGCTTCCATTCGGCTTACATAGGTTTCCAGCTCTTCCACATAGGTCTTTGTCCTTTCCAGCCGTTCCCCGTCCTCCGTCACCTGATACAGATCCAGCACAGGCACCTGCGCTCCGCCGCTGACCCGGACCGCATAAGGATCGTTCTCACCCTCTCCCGTATACTGGACATACAGCGCTCCGCCGGATTCCATGCCCGTGGTACTTCCGATCTTTGGAACAGTGATCTTATTGGGACCCACTTTCAGGGTTGCCACCGTGGTGGCCACACCTGCCGCCTCGGAATGGTACTGTGTCGCCACAAGCTGAAGTTCCGCTGCTTCTCCGGTCCGCCGGCTGCCATGGCCCACGTAGACCATGATCTCTTCCTGGGCAGCCGCCGTGATCCCCAATGGCTGCCATGCGTTCAGACCGCCGAATCCCCTGCCGGTATCCCTGGTGGTGATCCCGCTGTGGACGATCATCGGAGCATTCAGGCGGCCGTCTTTCAGGATAGCTTCCGCCGTCTGCAATTCCCTCTCCAGTAATTCTCTGTCCGGATGGTACTCACCGCTGACCGGATCCATGGTATTGATCCTGACACGCAGTCCATCTATGGTCGCCTGTGTCACGTCGGACCTCAGCACCGTGTGAAGATCATCCTCGTAGAGGGACATGATCTCATCCATTAATGTATCATAATAATAGAAATAAACCTCCGCGATACTGATGGTTCCCGAAGCCACAGCGCGGGCGATCCCGAACTGGATCTTTTTGGCTGTGACTGCCTGGGGCAGCTTTATCACATAATAGATCCTGCCGTCCGCGTCCGTCCTGGCCCCCATGGACACACCGGCAACATCATGCTGCGTCCCGCTTTCATCCCAGTACCGCACCTTGACATATTTATATCCGGTATCCCTGGATGTCATATCGTGGAACGCGATCGTATCCAGCTCATATGCCTGATCGAACTCATAGGTGACCCCATGGCTTGTGTTCATGGGATTGAACCCGCCCACATCCCACGTGTCGGCGTAGAAGTATGATCCCGGGTCATGATCCACGGTTCCCCACGCAGTACCCGGCTTCGTATCCAGAGGACTGTTCTGCATGGATGCGGCCATTGTGGCACTTATGATATGCGCACCAGTCTCCCCTTTCTCACCGGTATTGATCAGATTATATTTGGGCATGGCCGCAGGATTGGCATCCAGTGTTTTGGCTGCCGCGGACAGGGACGGACCACTCTCTCCGTATTCATTGACCCCTGTCACATACACCGTATATTCCGTCAGATCCTTAAGCCCCTCAATGGTATAACTGTTCCCCGTGATCCCTTCGACCTTCTGATACTCTCCCGCACCGCTTTCCTTGTAATACAGATTATAGGACAGGGTATCTTTCATCTGTTTCCAGGATACCAGGACACTCTGATAGTTTCCTGTGGCAGATACATTATCCGGCTTGTCCGGCCTGCCTCCCGGCTTGGGAACGGCAGTCACCTCACTGCCATACCCGCTCCGCCAGGTGCCGTTGACGGACTGTACACAGACCTGGTACTCCAGATAGTTTGTCAGCTCTTTCCCGCCAAAAGAAGTGATATCCAGCGCATTGCCGGCCACCATTCTGGTCTCCTGACGGTTTCCCTGCCGGATCATCACCTCGTAGCCCGTGATGTTGACGCAGGCATCCCAGCTCAGACTGATACGCTTATTTCCCGCATCTGCCACAAGATTAAGAGGAATATCCATCTCCGGTTCCGGTATCCTTTCCTCCATTCCGTTGACGAATTCAACCCTGGAGATCACCGCAAGGTCGTTATTGTTTTTCATTCCCGTGATGGTCAGTGTGACCTTTTTCACGGCGATCTGTGAGCCCAGATGCAGCCGGATATTGCCGTTGCTGTCCCTCTCGGCTCTGATGGCGGAATCCGACAGCAGATAATCGATCCCGTCGTCTACAGGAATCGCTTTCTCCTGTTCCGCACCGTTCTCATC
>JAIEKC010000298.1:0-5950 GCA_029064505.1 Acetatifactor sp. | reverse complement strand
CTCTATGACAGTCTGGAAAATGCTCCTGAACATATTGTCAAGGCGGCAAACGGCATTATCAAAAATTACCTGCTCCCCCATGATGTATCGGGGATGACGGAGGAACAGCGAAGGGATGCCATCTCCTTTGGTCTGGCGGAGGCAGGATATCTGGCGGAAAATTATCTGGATGAACAGCACGCCCGGGATTTTATGTCCGCCATGGAGACCATTGCCCGATATGGTATGAACGGAACGGTTTCAGAGGACGGCCGGGTCACATACCACATTGAGAAAGGTCCTCTGGCAGGCGCACCGGACGATTACGTCCATGAGATCGATATATTAAAAGATAAAGCTCCTGAACTGTACAGAGAGCTCAGTGAATTAAATCAGCACATTGCAAACGGTGAAATGGGCTGGGGGCAAAAATTCATTGATCTGCAAAGACGGATTCAAGAGAAACTGAACGGTTTTTCCGGAACCGTCTCTCAGGGGAAAAGGCTGTCCTATTATGAGGAAGCCGTTGACAGATATCAGTCGTGGAAGAAGACCATGGAAAGCACAAAGCTTCCCACCACATATGATAAAGTGGATCACACGGATGTTGCATCCTTTTTTGACAGCCTGAGTTCACAGGGAAGCCTGGGAAAAAGCTGGTTGGCAGAAGCACAGGCGCGTTTTGAGAAATGGCTCGGGACAGCAGTTCAATGATAACAGTTCAGACAGTCTCTCCCGCAAAGTCAATAATGGCAATGTAATCTGCCTGAACCGTTACGTTCAATGATACAGTACACCAAGAGAAAGAGCTGTCGCTCCAGGCAGGTGATCCTGCCCTTGCAACAGCTCTTTTTTATCCGTTCATCAGCCAATATTGAAATCCGTAGAAATTCCCGTCCTCGAAAAACCTCTGGTTGAGCATATCCTGCTGCAGCTGCATCTCCCGCAGCACCTGCTCTACCCGGATGACATCGCGCTCCGTGATCTTCTCAATGGTCTTCTGCTTTGTAACAGTCTCCAATACCCTGGTGCCGTCAGGCTTATCCTTCATCGCTGTCTTTTTCCAACGCTGGCGGTTCTCCTTCTCAATCTCCTGTCTGTGTTCGATCAGCTTCTTTACCAGTGCCCTCTGGCGCTGCTGACGCTGAAACGCGATCTCCCTGAGCTGCTTTTGAAGCTTCTGCTTTTTGATCCGTTTTTCCAGTCTGCGTCTGTTCTCTTCCCGCCGCTCTCTGGCACGGTCGCCGGCATTTCTGGAGGGAATGGTCCAGGTATCCGAATGACACTCCTCCCTGGTCGCACCGTAATAAATATTTGTATATACCTTATCTCCGCTTCCAAAGTAAAAACCGGGCCTGGCCCACGCGGACCGCAGATCGTTCAGCACCCACGCCTCGTACTCCGGATCCTTTTTCATGGCAGCATACCCTTCTTCTGAAATATTCACGGAAATGTATTCATTCCTGCGGCTCGGGTGAATGGGAATCTGTCGGATCTTCTGTGCGATATACTGTTTGTACTCCTCCATGGTCATATCCTGAGGAGAACGCATACCCTGCATTGCGGCATTGTCCGTTCCCCGTCTCTGCACCGCCTGGGCAAAAGTCGCCGATGCATTATCCGTTCCGGCGAACCGATTATCCCCGTATGTCTGAATCGAATTTCCGCTGCTTTTCGTATAACCTGAAATCATTGTATTCATCTGCCCTGCCTCCTCTTCCAGTCCCGCACCTGCCAGACATATGTTGTTTTATTCTTATTCCAATTCCATGTCTGTTTGAACAAGTGCTGTTTCCATACATATTCCGGTTCCGCATCTGCCAGACATGTGCGGCTTTTATTCTTATTCCGGTTCCGCATCTGTTCGGACGATCTCCCCGGTCAGCCATATTATATACGGCTGCCGAATGTTCGAAAATGTTCCGATAAAAGGAATCCTCTCTATTCCTTTTATCGGAACAAACATCATCCAAGTTTAGCTGTAACAGGCCTGTCATGTCACCAAACACACGAAAAATGTAACACATCAAAAAATTCAGTTTGAAAAAACATGCCTTATTTTTGCCCCGCAAATTATACTTGCCTTTTGAATGAATATATGTGATGATAAATCTAATGCAAAAATCGCTCTTTTACTCTGGAAAGGTATGGATATAAAAGGTATGAAAACAAGAAGGAAAATCAGACCAAATGGAAAAATTCTTCTGCTGTCGGCGCAGCTCATCCTCCTGGCGGCAGCCGTTTTATTCTGGCTTTGTAACAGGGGGAACGCCTTGCAAAAAACTTTCACTCCGGACGAGTACATCGTGACGGAATCCACAGTGATCACAGAGGACGTGACTGTCGATGACACAATGTCCCAGGCTGGGATCTTTATGGAGACTCCTGCCCTTTCGCTTGAAAAGGGACTCTATCAGATAGAGATCGGTTATAATGCCAATCACACAGGCAGCTCTGTCACCGCATCCTCGGCAACCCTCGATGAAACTCAATTGCATTGCGCGGTGGGCCGGCTCAACCCTAATCTGCACCATATCACTCTGATGCTGGAATTGACAAGAGATGCCGATGATGTGGTTATTTCCTGTAACTTTTCCGGAGAAGGTTACCTGAGTATCACAAGCATGGGAATCTTTGAGACCAGCGCCATATATAAGAGAACCATGTTTTATGCCTTCCTGCTCTGTCTGCTGCTGACACTGATCTATCTTTTTATCCGCGGCGGAAAAGCGGAAAAGGGCGTATTACTTGCCCTGACGGGTATTTTTGTGATATCCTCCTATTTCCTGTTCAGCGACCATCTCCTGTACGGAGACGATCTGTTCTACCATCTTCTCCGGATAGAGGGCATCCAAAAAGGGATGTCTTACGGTTCATTTCCTGTCAAGATCCACCCTGTATGGGCCTACGATTACGGATATGCCGTGGGAGTTTTTTATGGTGATCTCGCGCTCTATTTTCCCGCCATGCTGCGCCTTCTCGGTTTTTCCGTGCAGACGGCGTACAAGTTCCTGGTCGGAGCGATAAACCTTGGCACTATTGTCGCATTCTATTTCTCTTTCCGCCATATGTTTCACAGCCGGCAACTGGGAATCCTGGGCTGTATACTGGGCAGTCTGAATTTTTACCGTCTGGTGGACGTATATAAGAGAGCCGCCATCGGAGAATGCCTGGGGATCCTGTTTTTCCCGTTGGTCCTTCTTTCCTTTTATCTGATCTTTATGGAGACAGATGAGAAGAACTGGAAGAAGCACGCCATTCTCACTGCCCTCAGTCTGTCCGGACTTGTGCAATCCCATATACTGAGCTGTGAGATCACTGCTGTGATCATCCTGTTCTGCTGCCTCGTTCTGGTCAGAAAGGTATTCCGGAAATATATTTTCCGCACGCTCGTTCTGGCAGCATTTCTGTCCGTTATCCTGAATACGGGCTTTTTAGTGCCGCTTCTGGATTTCTATAATGCTGAAATATTGATCGGGTCACCGGAATGGGAGGGCTGTACGACCGGCAGCCTCCAATCCTCGGGACTCGATCCGCTGCAGATCTTTACCCAAATAAGTAAAAATGCCGACCCCAAGCTCCGATTATCCGGTATATTTCCCTCCCCCGCATATGGTATTGGCCTGACGTTCGGGATCGGTATTCTGCTCTTTATCCTGCTGCTCGTCCTGCGGGTAAAAAAATGCCGTTCTGACAAAAATTTTTATCCTGCTCTTTTATGCTTTTGTATGGGATGTATCCTGCTGTTTATGAGCTCCAACCGCTTTCCCTGGGATGCTTTGTCCTCCATAAGCCCGCTGGCGGAAAGACTGTGCTACAGCATTGAATTTCCCTGGCGTCTGCTGGCCCCCGCCGCAACATTGCTGTCCTTTTCCATTTGTTATGTCATTTCCGCATTTTACAAACATTGGAATAAGGCGGCCGCCCTGGCAACAGCAGCCGTTCTGGCGGTCCTCCTCCTGTTGAACGCTGTCTGGTTCATCTGTGACAGGGCTCAGAACAGCCCTCTCCGCTATATTTATGCCACCGAGGATCTGGATACCATGCTGTTGAGCACTAACGATTATCTTCCGACAGTAACCGATCCCGATGAGATCTATGAGGGCTGGTTCAGTCTGATAAATATCACTTCCTTTGACGACTACACAAAACGCGGCACGGAAATCCGGTGTCACGTTACCGCAGGCGCAGAAGGCGGTTATATCGACTTTCCGCTGAATTATTACAGATATTACCAATGCACGGATGACACCGGCCGGACTCTCCCGGTTTCTTCCGGACAGAATGGAATGCTCCGGGTAACTCTCCCGGCAGATTATGACGGTAATATCCATGTTGTATTCAAAGAACCGCTCCATTGGCGGATGGCGGAATGCATTTCACTGGCTGCCTGTCTGGGGATTCTCTTTGCCGCACTCCCTCATCGCAGAAAAAATCACATGGGATCAGGCCATATGGCCTGATCCCATGTGATGCCGTTGACACGGAAGTGTTATAACAGTCGTGCAACAGAAGAATGGTCAATCAAACAATATCTCCTCCACCGTCACAAAGGTATATCCCTTCTCCATCAACTCATCGATTGCCTGCAACGCCGCCGTCACGGATGTGTCATAATAATCATGCATCAGAATGATGTCGTTCTCTCCCGCCCTGCTCACGATCTTATCTACAATGCAGGATACTTTTCCGGAGCACCAGTCCAGAGGGTCCACATTCCACAGCACCGGGAACATGTTCAGTTCCTTCTCGAAGCTCTTGTCCCAGGAACCGTAAGGAGGACGCACATACTGCACCTCCTCCCCGGTAATTTCTTTCAGAATCTCATTGGTCTTAATCAACTCCTCCTTAAAGGTTTCCCGGTTATTTTTCGTCAGCTGAATGTGGCTGTATGTATGATTGCCGATCAGATGCCCCTCCTCCTGCATCCGTCTGATAATATCGGGGTGAAGCTCCGCGTGCTCCCCCGTGACAAAAAAGGTAGCCACCACTCCTCTTTCCTTCAGTCCGTCCAGAAGCTGCTCCGTGTAATACGGGTGCGGACCGTCATCAAAGGTAATGGCAATTTTACGCACATCATCCTCCTGAACATCTTCCCCATCCACAGTACTCTCACCCTCCGCGGCGGTCCGGGCAGCAGCACCACCCGCCGGAATCTGTCCTCTGCTCTCCTGCAAACCCAAAAACAGCAATCCTGCCATCAGATCGAACACCAGGATTGCCGCCACAAACTTTTTCATAGATGACTCCATATTTCCCTGCAATCTCCATAAAATTATATGAGGTCATCCCAAGACATATTCAATTTTGAACACAGTTCCTTCCCTGCACCATACCATTACCCGGAACATGATAAAAAACCATTCCCCCGGTCTTCTACTCAAACTGCGCGTTATACAGCCTTCTGTATACCCCCTGCCGCTCCATCAGCTCCGTATGCGTCCCCTGCTCCACCACCTCTCCGTCATTGACCACCAGGATCAGATCCGCGTGTTCAATGGTGGACAGCCTGTGCGCAATGACAAAACAGGTCTTTCCCTCCATCAGCTTCAGCATGGCTTTCTGAATCTGCCGTTCCGTGCGGGTGTCCACATTGGAGGTTGCTTCGTCCAATATCAGCATTTTGGAATCCAGCAGCATCGCCCTGGCTATGGTCAGGAGCTGCTTCTGTCCCTTGGAAATATTGGTTCCCTCGTCTGTCAGTATGGTATCATACCCCTCGGGAAGCCGTTTGATAAAAGAATGAATGCGGGCCGCCTTTGCGGCTGCCTCCACATCCTCCCTTGTGGCTCCCTCCTTTCCATAGGCAAGATTTTCGTAAATACTCCCGTAAAACAGCCAGGTATCCTGCAGTACCATGGCATAGGCTTTCCGCAGACTGCTTCTGGTCATCCTGTCATTCCGCCTGCCATCCACTGTTATAACACCGCTGTTCGGATCATAGAACCGCATCAGCAGATTGATCAGCGTG
>JAIEKC010000297.1:0-4310 GCA_029064505.1 Acetatifactor sp. | reverse complement strand
CCGTTGATGGTGTCATACGATTCAAAAGGAGCTCCCGTTACCCGGACGCCGGTAAAAGAATCCACGCGGATCACTCCCTCCAGATCTTCTATCTGCTGCTTCAATTCTTCGTTCAGAGGGTTATTCTGCTGTATGCCGATCCATTTACGTTCCGGGTGCTCCCTGTTGTTGTCCTCTATAATGGGAGAGAGCTCATACTGTCCCACAATAGAACTGCTCGCACTTTCTGCGGGATCGACACAGGAAAGCACTGTGGCTACCACCATTAACAGCATTCCGGTGAGCGACATGGAAAGGATGGTGACGGCACTTTTCTTTTTGTTTCCTGCCAGATTCCTTCCGGTCAGGCGGCCAATAGTCAGATATTCGTACCCTCTCCTGCCCGCCTCCGGTCTTATGGCAGGACAGGTTCTCACCCCAGACAGACAGCGGACATATGGCCGTCCATGCCATGACCGCCCTGTGATCATACTATCATGAAAGCGCATGGCCTCAACCTCCGATACCCTTGCCGCCTTATTCATGGGCTCTATGAGAGATATATAAACAGTACCAATAGTCACCGCTATGGTCAACAGATAGATCCACCAGTGATACAGCGGTACTTCTCCGTCTCTGATCACTTCACGCAGAGCGCTTATATATTCGATCTCTTTTGTGGACGCGCTTATGAATTTCAGCAGTACGATCCTGGAAACCACTGTCCCCAACAATAGCCCCACGGGAATCGCCAACGCCGCCACACATAATCCCTCCCGGAGTATGATCTGTTTCATCTGCCGCTTTGTGGCGCCAATGGCTTTCAGCCTGCCAAATTCCTGAATCCGCTGATTCATGGATGTATAATAAATACTGTAGATCGTGATGATTCCCGCAGACATCACTATCAACATGATAATGACAATACTTGGCAGGAAGGACTCGTCCACATTGTTTGCTTCCAGAACATCCTGATTGATATTAATGTCATTGTCAGATATTCCAAACTGCTCTGCAATATTTCTGATCTTAGCTTCCATATCACCTACCGTGATACTTTTCGCATCACTCACCTGAAAGAGAAAACGGTATACGATCTGGTCTTCCGGTATCTCGCTTTCTATAAAAGCTTGCGACAGCAGCGCTATATATGTCCGCATCTCAATATTGGTTGCACTGTCCTCCAGAAAACCGCATATTCGGAATTCCCGCTGCTGCGTGTAATCCAGTTCTCCGTCCCGAATGATCTGGCAGGGTACGGTTATGGTATCTCCTATCTGTCCCTGCTGCCCCAATTCTCTTAAGATCCCCTCAGAGACAACGATATCATTCTCCTGTACGGGAAGGCTTCCGTCGACCAGTTCCATCCGGTACAGCATCGCCCCGGCGGCATCCACACTGAGCATGGACACCTCAGCGCCTTCCAGATCCATCATTCCCACATCACTGCGCAGTCCCCATACTACGATATCATGATGGGCTGCCAATTCTTCTGCCGTGGTTCTGTCCATCTCCCGGAACAGCGCATGCCATGTGGGGTAGATCTTATTGATCGCCGCATACTGTGTGTCTATGGCTCCCTTACCCACAGTGAGAATCACAAACAGGAGAAGGGTGGTCAGAAGAATGGTTATTCCGGTCAGGATGTTTTTGCTCCTGTGATATTTCATGTTTTCAAATGCTATGGTTGTCGTCATTTTCATATTCATAAACCTCCGTCATACTGTCAGATCATACATCGAAGGAACACGCTCCTTCATTCTTCCGGGTTTTCTCACATTGCCACCCTGCCGTCTTCGATCACGATCACCTGATCCGCCATTTGTGCAATGGTCTCATCATGAGTTATCATGATAAGTGTCTGACCGAAATCCTGCACACAGCTTTTTAAGAGACTCATAACCTCCAGTTCTGTCTGTGAATCAAGATTCCCGGTAGGTTCATCAGCCAAAATGATGGCCGGTCTGGTCACAAGCGCCCTGGCAATGGCCGTCCTCTGCTTCTGCCCTCCGGACAGCACATTAGGCATCGCCTCCTTCTTATCCCCAAGGCCAATCTTTTCCATGATCCGCTCCACTTCCTCCCTGTTCACCCTGCGGTTGTCCAGACCCAGGGGAAGGACAATATTTTCCCACACATTCAGGGATGGAATCAGATTATAGTCCTGAAAGATAAATCCGATCTTCTTTCTCCGAAATTGGGCGAGCTGCTCCTCTTTCAGAGAAAAGATATCCTTTCCTTCAATCAGTACTCGCCCCTGGTCCGGTCTGTCCAGTCCGCCGATCAAATGCAACAGCGTAGATTTTCCGGAACCGGAACGCCCCACAATTGCCGTGAATTTCCCCCTCTGCACCTGCAGGCTGGTATGGTCCACAGCCCGCACCAGATTCTCGCCGCTTCCATAATATTTCACCAGATTCTCCAGTTCCAGAATCATATTTGTATCTTTGTTCATAGTTTGCCTCCATGGTTTTTCTGATGAATACAATGATAGCATTTCCATATTACAAAACCCTTACAAAAACCATAACAGTTTTGTAAGGGTTGCCATTTGTCCGCTGTTCTGCAAACACGATCTTATGCTCCGGTAAACGCATCAGAACCAAAACGGATCTCTCTCTATCTCCAATAATAGACGCTATAAGCCATGTATCATATAAGATCAGGGACAATAATCTCCCGCTGTGCTTTTCTTCAAAATACATCAGCTTCATATTTCCATATTTGTGATAAATTGCTTTGTTAACGTTTCCATGGCTGTCACACCCGGCAAAGTAACCCTGAATACGGTTCCCCGGTCCGGTCTGCGTTTGGCGGTTATGGTTCCGCCCTGTCTTTCCAGTATCATCCGGGCCAGATACAACCCTACGCCTGCTCCTTCCCGCACCTTCTCCTCCGCCTCACTTCCCCGGTAAAACCTCTGATAAATCTTAACAAGCTCCTCCGGACGGATTCCCATTCCCTCATCCTCAATTTCAATCAGGACATTCTTTATCAATGGCTGTACCCGCACAGTGACCATGGTATGCTCATCGGAATATTTCACTGCATTGTCCAGAATATTTACAATGGCTTCCGCTGTCCATTTCCCGTCATGACAGATCTCAAAATCCTGCTCCATTTCCACCTGGATCCCAATATCTTTATTGCGTGCCTTCATGTAGATCTGGCTTACCGCATTCGTAATAGTATTTTTAAGACTGGCGGGGGTGAGTCTGATCTGAATCATGTGTTTTTCCAACCGAGACAGATTTACCAGTTCGGCTAGAAGCGTTTCAAGCTTCCTGATTTCCCTTGCCTCCTGCTCCTGAAACTCTTTCCTCTCCTCCTCCGTGACATCATTTCCGGTCACAAGCTCATAGCTCATCCGAAGAGAAGCCAGGGGCGTTTTCAGCTGATGGGAAATATCCGTGATCAACGCCTTGGTGCTGTCTTCTTCCTCCCTGAGCCGTTCCTTTAAACCATGAAAATAGACTCCCAGCTCCCGCACTGTCTCCCACAGCTTCATCCGGGCTTCCGAGATGTTATCATACTCCGGAATCTGCCGAAAATTTCCCCTCTGAAACTGTTCCAGACATTCGCGCAGTTCGTGATAAGTCTCATCAAATTCAAAATCTCCGTTTTTTCTGTGTTTTTCCCAATATGCCAGCAGAACTGTCAGAACCGCACCAGCAAGCATTCCTGTTCCCCAGAATACAAGAAAGGATCTTTGCGGCAGAATGCATTTTAGATCGTGTCCGTATTTCTTCTCTACGTTTTCTTCCATCGTCTGCAATGCATTCTCAAGGCGTTCCTCATTTAGATTGCCGCTTAAATCCTGATCTATGTCCTGCTCCATTCCGTCACTTGTTCCCTGGTCTATTCCTTTCGTCACAAAGCTTTCATCCGATTTGTACCAGAGGCTGACGATCTCCGCCTCCCACTCCGGATGATTTACCAGAAGCGTGAGAATCCGACGCTGTTGCTCCTCTCTCTCACAACGGATCTGAGCGTACAGGATTGTGGCAAATAACAGCGAAAAGCTTACATAAATAACCAAATACTTCTTTATTTTCCTGTAACGCTCCCTGTCCATATATATCCCAGTCCCCTTACATTGGAAATTTCATCCGTCTCCAACTTATTCTTTAATCGGCTGATATTTACGGTAACCGTATTGTCGTCCACAAACTGACCATCCACATCCCAGATATGCTCCAGAATTTTCTCTCTGGACAGAATCTGTCCCGCATTTTCCCATAGGTATATAAGAAGCTGCAGTTCTTTCCTGCTGAGGGACAGCTCCTCACCGGCTTAGAATAAGTGCATTTCATGGCAATTGATCCGGATTT
>JAIEKC010000296.1:0-5942 GCA_029064505.1 Acetatifactor sp. | reverse complement strand
TTCTCCCGACTGTGCGAAAACTGCCCCCTGCAGCTTCGCCATACCGCGCCATCCCACATAGACATTGCTCCCTGGCGCCGTCTGCACCCGTATGCAGATCCTGAAAAGGCTGTCCGCAGGAACGATCTTCGGGATCCGCGCCTTCAGCACCACCACTCCGTTTTCGTACAGCACCCTTTCTTCTGTAAGAATATCCTCATACCGGAATGCTTCTCTTTTCAGCTTTTCAAGTTCCGCCATATCAAAAGCCTTTAAAGCATAAGTCTCCGCAATGACCGACGGCTGGCAGCAGTCTTCTTTCTTTGAGTAATCCCGCTCCATTTCCAGGACCTGCTCCGCATAACAGACTCCGAGAATCAGATCCTGCTCCGACTCCGCCCGGATTCCTTCTATTTCCTCCGGAGTCACATGTCTGTCCTCCGGTACGGTCAGGATCCTGCCCTGAGGGTCTATGGCGCTTCCTTTGGAGAGATACAGACTGCCGTCCTGCCCTGTCCGCACTTCCAGTCCTTCAATGATACCCCAGCCATGGAATTTCCGGTTGACGAACTCCAGTTTACTGTTGCCGTATTTCTGTTCTCTGATAAAATCGGCCGCATGAAGAAGTTTTCCGGTATAATATGCACTTTTCAGAAACGGATAATCTTCCCTTCCATCGTCATTTCCCATATGTTCGCTCCCGTCTTTCCAATATAGTTTTCTTATATTCTACCAATAAATGCCATTTTATTACATTTTTACTATACATTTGTAGTAACAAACAGGAACCGTGTCGTATCGTTGTATATCTTGTCATTTCTCCGCAAAAAAACCTCCGCAGGCGGCTGCCGGTGAAGGTTTTCTTGCATTTTGTTTTTCTGTTTTTCTCACAGCTGTCCGGAGCCGGCCGAAAATCCCGTTCTGCTCACGCCCTGCTGCGCCCCAATTTGGCGGGCGATGCCCCACTACACCTCTCAAATTGGGTCTTGCATCCCACAAAGTGTGACGCACACCCCGGAGAAAGCATTTTTCAAACACGCTCTAAGGCCTGCGTTTTTCCACCAAACCACAGGAATTCTTCTCCGGACAATAGCCCAGCTTTTTACACTTCGGTTCACAATAATGATCCACTATGTACGCCCACTCGTCGGAAAGCTTTCCAAGCTCTGTCAGAATATCCCGCATCATGCCCCGGTATTCCCAGTTTGCCCTGCTGCACAGACGCTGCTGACACATATCTATGATATTCCGCAGATTTCTCTTATCCACAATCTTGGTCTGCATTCCCAGCGGCAGAAGCATGGCGATATCCTCTCTGGGAATCCCGCATTCCTCCAACAGATACCGGGTACAGTCCTTGATCTCGGAAATGCATTTCTCATAACGCATTTCCGCATCTTTATTCTTCTTTACGGAATTGGGAACGATGTAATCAAAATCATTGTAATTGATATATCGTGTGCTTGCCTGCAGACGGGTAGGGGCTCCGCCGATATGGGTGTACCATTCGCGTATCACCCTTGCGGAATATCCCTCCATGACCATCTCAACATTCACATATTCCAGAACGCGTCCATGCCCCGATCTCAGACAATCCAGTCCTCTCCGATAGTTTTTGTCCCTGTCCTGTATATCTCCGCCCCAACATACCCCGGCTCTCTGTCCCATCAATGTCAACGGATATTTCGTAGTTTCTTCCAGTATGATTATTTTGCCCATTTTCTCTTTCCTTTTCCAATTTCTGCCCGGTATGCGGATATTGCCGCCCGCTCATTGTCTATTCCTTTTACGCTCTCAGCAGCTTGCAGCATTCCCTGTGCATGACGGCATCCTCACTGCAGGTTCCGCAATGGCCGCCGCGTGACCATGCCGCCCGCAACACGCTTCTGACTGCGCTGACCGTGCCGCGTAAACTCTTGGGAACTGCTCAGAAATTACCTGTGACAGGAACGCCGTATCAATGGTTCCTTACCTGTAGACAATAGCCCGGGCGATCTCCTCCGCTCTCTCAGGGGTGCCCAGCACTCCCGCGATGACCAGTCCGAAATCGATGGCGGTTCCCATGCCCCTGGATGTGATCACATGATCTGATATCTCCACAGGTCCCTCTGTGACGGACGCACCCTCCAGATGACTTTCAAAATCAGGATAGGAGCAGGCATTCCTGCCCTTCAAGATGCCTCTGTGCCCGAAAATACTGGGAGCGGCACAGATAGCCGCAATATATTTACCCTTCTCATAAAAGGCATCGATCTGTTCCATCAGCGGTCCGCACGCCTCCAGATTCTTCGTTCCCGGCATCCCTCCCGGCAGGATCAGCATATCATACGCATCAAATTCAGCCTGGGAAAGCACCCTGTCCGCCGCCACTTTCACACCATGAGAACTTACCACCTGAGTCTCTTCCGTAACGGATATCATATCCATCGTGATCCCGCACCTGCGGCAGATATCCACCACCGTCAATGCCTCTATTTCCTCAAAGCCCTCCGCCAAAAAAACCGCTGCTCTACCCATAAATCATCGTCCTCCTTTTTTAAACTTAATTATACACTTTTGTGTCAAATAATTCAATTATGGCTTGGGAATTCAGAAAATCTGTGTTATAATGTCCGCAAAGGGCAGAGTAAAATGCCCAAAGAAGCAGCTGCCGCATCTGCACGGGCAGCTGATTGTTTGGCACTTGATGGGCGGAAAGGAAAAAGCGCGGCAATGCGGTCTTACCGTTTTGCACGACAAATCTGAGAATACATGCGCCCGGCGGCGCGGTTACTGCCCGGAGCTTATGGAAATA
This sequence comes from Acetatifactor sp., assembly GCA_029064505.1. Classification (GTDB taxonomy): domain Bacteria; phylum Bacillota; class Clostridia; order Lachnospirales; family Lachnospiraceae; genus Acetatifactor. The sequence continues at coordinate 3,169 of JAIEKC010000296.1, read as the reverse complement.
TGTAATGTAAGTGAGGTACTTTATGGAAATAGAGCGTAAATTTACGATCAAGAAGCTTCCTGCCAACTTAAGCAGCTACCCGGTTCATCATATTGAACAGGGCTATCTTAATACCACTCCTGTAGTCCGCGTCCGAAGAGAGGACGAAGAATATTACCTGACCTACAAAGGAAGCGGCATGTTGGCGCGGGAGGAACATAATCTGGCATTGAATAAAGAGGCCTACTATCATTTGCGCGAAAAGGTGGATGGTAATATCATCTCAAAAAAGCGCTATCTGATCCCATTGACTCATCCCTCATTTCGACCGGGCTTCCCGAAACCGCCTGCGGATTATTCCCTGACTATCGAGTTGGATGTATTTGACCCGCCTTTCGCCCCCCTTATCCTGGCAGAAGTGGAATTCGGGAGCAAAGAGGCCGCGGAAGCTTTCGTCCCTCCCGAATGGTTTCTGGAAGATGTCACTTACCGCAAAGAATACCACAATTCCTACATGGCAATGCAGATCTGGCAATAATAAAGCACCACGCTCAAAATCAGATACGTCAAATGTGCAGGCAGACATATCTGCCTGGCTCATTGCCCACAGAAATAAACAGCAGGAGTCATCATACGGCTCCTGCTAATTGTTTCTTTGTCGTAAACTTTTCATGGTGCATCACCTGCCCGCTTCAGACAAATGCTGTTTTCAGATCCCCTCGTAATACCAGTCAAATTTGAATACAATACGTTTCAGCGGATCAGGTATATGAAATACGCGCCATAACCTGCCAGCATCACCGTGCCGCTCAGCCTTCCCAGGCTCTTCCTCCTCACCACACAGACCAACAGAAGCACTGCGGCGGCAACAGCCGCGATACTGTCCACCAGAAAATCCGCCTTATATTCCACCGGAGTGATGAGCGCGGAGGTTCCCACCACAAACAGTATGTTAAATATATTGCTTCCCACGATATTTCCCACTGCAATGTCCGCCTTGCCCTTCAGCGCGGCAGTCACACTGGTCACAAGCTCCGGCAGGGAGGTTCCGAACGCCACGATGGTAAGCCCGATCACCCTGTCATCCATGCCGAACAGAACGGCGAGCTCTGTGGCCGCATCCACTGTCACATCGCTGCCATATACGATCATGGCGGCTCCCGCCACCACCATCACAGCCATCTTACATATGCCGTCCTTTTTATCCGCCCCTGTCGTCTCTTCTGATGCCTTCCCGCTCTTTGCCATTTTCAGCAGATACAGCAGGTACAGTATCATGAAGCACCACAGGATCCCTCCCTCCGGCCGGCTCACTTTGTTGTCCGCCAGCCCCAGCACTGCGAGCAGCGCCGTAACAATGACCAGAAAGGGAATCTCGTACTTTATGGTGGAGCTCTGGACTGAAATCCTGCGGACCACCGCCGTAAGCCCCAGAATCACCAGGATATTCATGATATTGCTGCCCACCACATTACCGATCGTAATTCCTGCGCTGCCTTTCAGTGCGGAAGCGATACTGACCGCCGCCTCAGGCAGAGAAGTTCCCATTGCCACGATAGTCAGACCGATCACCAGCTGGGAAATGCCGAATTTATCCGCTATCCTGGACGCGCCCTCCACGAACCAGTCGGCACCTTTCATCAACAGTACAAATCCTATCACTAACAATATGAACTGAAGCAGAATATTCATTACCCTGTTCCTCCCGGAGATAAAAATGCTGTTTATATGTCAAATATTGTATTTATAGCACCCATAATATTCCTGATGAAAATAGCCGCAGATCCCTGAAATCCAAAAGATTTCCCGAATTTACGGCTGTTTCCCATCCACTGCGGAATGAGGGACTCGAACCCTCACGCCTTGCGGCACAAGAACCTAAATCTTGCATGTCTGCCAATTCCATCAATTCCGCTCAGTGACGGCAGCATGGACTGCCGCCCAAATAATATGATTATTATACTCTTACAACTTCTTTCTTGTCAATCTGTGATTTCAAAGAGTCCGCAAAATACACAGTATTTCCTGCGCCCCCTCTCACCGGTACCGCATCACTTCCGTTCCTCTCCGATATGACTGATAATGTCCTTATTTATCCTGATCAGGAAAAAGGTAGTCATGCTCATACTCATCAGCTCAGCGATGGGAAATGCCCACCAGATCAGATTGACATTGCCGCTGAGGGAAAGCAGATATGCCACCGGCAGCAGCACACAAAGCTGTCTGGCTATGGACACGATCATGCTGTAGATACCGTTTCCCAAAGCCTGGAACACACTGCCCACCACGATACAGTAGCCTGCAAAGCAGAAGCTCAAACAGATCGTACGCAGCGCAGGTACACCGATGACCAGCAGCTCCGGGGTAGCATTGAAGAGACCGATCAGCTGCGCCGGGAATATCTGCATCACGACCAGCCCCACCAGCATGATGCCCACAGCATATCGCACACTGCTCTTCATAGTCTTCACCACACGCTCCCTGCTGCCCGCTCCGTAATTGTAGGCAATGATGGGGACCATACCGTTATTCAATCCGAAAATCGGCATAAAGATAAAGCTCTGGAGCTTAAAATATACGCCAAATACCGTCTGTGCCGCACCGAATGCTCCCAGGATCAGGTTCATTCCATAGGTCATCACGGAACCGATCGCCTGCATCACAATGGACGGAATTCCCACCTTGTATATATGCGCGATCAGATATCCGTCAGGACGAAAACCTTTGAACGTGATATGAAGCTCCTTATTGAATTTCAGATTAAATATGACCGCCAGTATCGCCGCCACAATCTGTCCCGAGACGGTAGCCACTGCCGCTCCGGCAACACCCATTTGGGGCATGCCGAAATAACCGAAGATCAGAATGGGATCCAGGATCAGATTTATGATCGCTCCGACACCCTGAGTGACCATGGCATAAAGGGTTTTTCCTGTGGATTGCAGCAGTCTCTCATAAACCGTCTGCATAAAAATGCCCAGACCCGCCACGCAGCAGATCGTCAGGTAGACAATCCCGTATTCCCGTACCTCGGCGATCTCCGTCTGGCTGGCAAAGAAAGGCCTGCTGACGAAAATTCCGATCAGGGCAAAGACCACATAGCTGACCGCCTCTATAAAAATACCGTTCACTGCAATCTTATTCGCCTTTTCAAAATCCTTTTCTCCCAATGTCTTGGACAGAAAGGCAT
>JAIEKC010000295.1:0-12952 GCA_029064505.1 Acetatifactor sp. | reverse complement strand
ATCGTCGGCAGCGTCAGATGGGGATAAGAGCCAGGTCAGCCCACCGTGCGGGAGATTGGTTCGCTCCGGAAGCGCCCGATCCGCAGGACCCCGTGACAAACCGATATCCGCTCCACGCCGCCGCGCCCACCGCTATCAGGCAGATACATGCCGCCATGGTTCTGCCGTATTTCCCCAACAGCCTGTGTACGCCTGCGCTCTCCCGCACCGCTTTCCGGTCACACCTCTCCAAAAGCTCCCCGTCCACACCGGACAGAGCCTCAAAGATCCTCATCGCCTGGTCGCTCACAGCATCACCCCCTCTTTTTCCAGAAACTCCTTCAATCGCGCCCTTGTGCGGAAAAGAATTGTCTTTACCGTATTCAGCTTTATGCTGTAACGTTTCGCGATCTCACTATATTCCTCCACATACCAGTACCTGCGCAGAAATACATTGCACTCTCTCTCCGGCAGGGAATGCAGAAAGTCATTTATCAGCCTTTCCAGCTCCGCCGCCTCCACCTCTTCCTCCGTATTATGCCTGTCAGGCACGCATTCCACCAGCTCGTCCAACGCCACTGTCACTCCGCCGCTCCCACGTTTCATGGCATGCTTCCCCTTCCATTTATCAAAAGACAGATTGCGGGTGATGGTTCCCAGAAACAGTTCCAGCCGTTCCGGCCGTCTGGGCGGCATCACATTCCATGCCCGCAGCCATGTGTCGTTGACGCACTCATCCGAATCCTCCCTGTCCTTCAATATGTTATAAGCAATACTGTAACAATATCTGCCGTATCTGTGCTGGGTCTCATGAATAGCCCGCTCATCCCTGGCCCAGTACAGGTCCATGATCTCCGTATCTTTCAAAGCATTTCCTCCTCCCCCTGTCACATCTCTGAATATGAAACGAGTTTTCGGCAAAAAAGTTTCACGAAAAAAGGCTTTTTGTCATTTCTTTTCCAAAACCCAAACTGACTTCGCGGGAGGGGCTGCCTGAACTGTGAAAGAATGGCACCTACATCAAAGGTGCCACAACTCTCATCAGCCGTCCCAGGAATCTCTCCCTGAGCTTTAATTTTTTGTAATCCTCCGCCTTCATCCCGATGCATTTTTCCAGAGTTGCCTGCACATCCTTCTCCATCGCCTGTATCTGCGAATTCCGGTAAAGTACCGCGCCGCACTCGAAATGATGATACAGGCTGCGGTAATCCAGATTCACGGTTCCCACCACCGCTTTCAGGTCATCCGCCACAAACAGTTTCGCATGGACAAAGCCGGGTTCATACTCATAAATCTTCACTCCCGCTTCCAGCAGATCATTGTAATACGTTTTAGCCAGCATAAAGGCATACTTCTTGTCCGGCACATGGGGCATGATGATCACTGTTTCCACTCCTCTTTTGGCCGCGAAACACAGCGCCACCATCATCTGATGATCCAGGATCAGATAGGGTGTCATGATATGCACATAGGTGTGCGCCGTGTTAATGATATCCAGATATACCTTCTCCCCCACGCGCTCCGGTCCCAGAGGGCAGACGCTGTATGGGATCACATATCCGTCGCTGGGACGGGACACATCGTCGGGACAGACATATTTCTCATATGCCTCCTTCTGCTTTTCCGACTCGTCCCAAAGCTCCAGGAACATATAGGTAAAGCGTTCCACCGCGTCTCCGGTAAGCTTTATGCCCACATCCTTCCAATGCCCGAAACGCATCTTTTCATTGATGTATTCGTCCGCAATGTTGATCCCGCCGGTAAATGCCACCCGCCCGTCCACCACAAGGATCTTACGGTGATCCCGGTTATTGTAATGTGGAGAAAAGATCGGCCTGATGGGAGAAAACATCTTACATTTGATCCCTTCCTCCTCCATCATCTTCGGAAAGAAGTTTGGCAGATTCCACAGCACATTGGTGCCGTCATACAGGAAGCGCACTTCCACTCCCTGCTTTGCCTTCTCCTTCAGGACATCGATCACGGTCTCCATCATCATGCCCCCGCTGACAATGAAAAATTCCATAAAAATGAACTTCTCCGCCTTCTGCAGCTCCTCGATCATGGCGGGAAACTGTTCATCCCCCAGATGATAGTATGTCACCTGAGTATTGTCATAGACAGGACTGTTGTCATACGCTTCCAGATAATGGGCCAGCTGTCCCATGGAAGGACTCTCCTGGCGCAGCTTTTCCTCCAGCTCCGGCCGCGGTTTTACATATGTCCTGGTATACTGTGAAAGCTTCTGCAGCCGGCCGTACAGAACCTTGGTTCCGGGCTGCAGAATGATCGTTGTATAGAATATGGCCCCGAATATGGGAAAAATGGCAATGGGAAACATCCAGGCAAGCTTCATATCGGGATTGCCCGCCGCGTTAAAAATATGAACCACCGCCACACCGCTGATGATCAGAAAAAAGATATAAAACAGATAACTGTAGCTTCGCAGCAGAAAGAAGGCAATAATCAGCAGCGCCAGCTGTGCCAGAAATCCCAGCATGATGACAGCTGTCCGCCCATATATCATCGTCTTCAAATTACCGAACCGATTATTTCCTGTTGTATTTGCGCTCATGTGACTCTCCAATCCAAGCACTTCCCGCACTTTCAACCATACCAGTGCCCTGGGCACAGACATCCCGTGAGAAGAATGCCGGCCCCTGAACCTGCAGATCTTCTTTGGCCCTTTCCGCGGGAGCTTCCACATGTTCCAGTTTCAGACGGACCGTAAAGCTGCTCCCTTCCCCTTCTTTGCTCTCCGCCTGTATCCTGCCTTCTATGGCATCCAGCGCCCGCTTGACAAAGAAGAAGCCCCATCCGATCCCTTCCGTCATTTTCATGGAGACATGCCTGTCCCGGGCGAACAGCTCCCGGATGACAACCAGCTGTTCCCAGCTGATACCGCAGCCTGTGTCCTGCACCAAGACGGCCACTTCATCCCAGCCGTACCCTGTCTCCTCCAGCCATGCCTTCAACAGTATCTTTCCCCCCTGACAGTTAAATTTACAGGCGTTGGCCAACAATGCGTTCAGCAGCTGGGTCAGTCTGCTCTCATCACCATTATACCGCTGTTTCAGATTTTCATCCAGTTCCATTTTCAAAGTGATATTTTTTTCTCCCGCGCCCATTCTCATGCAGTAGTCGTAACAATTATGCATTATCTCCCGCATGGAAAAAGGCCTTTTGGAGGTTCTGACCCGCCACTCCCGAAATATACTGACTTGAAAAATATCATCCAGCATGGTCAGTATATAATTTCCAATGCTCTCCGCACGGGCGAGATAATCTCTGACCTGCTGCTCTCCCTGTCCTATGGTTTCCCTTGCGAGCGTATTCGATTCCATCATTGCATTCAATGGGATACGCAGATCATGACACATATACCGCAGAAATTCCGTCTTGGAGGCCTCCTCGTCCCTGGACTTCTGCAGCATCTCCCAGAGCTGCTCCTTATACAGTTCTTCGGCTCTTACCGACTCATCCGCATCTCTCGTATAGATCATGACACAATCAGGCTCCTTCGCCGGAATGATGAGCATCTGCATCCACTGATATTCTGCCGAATTCTGCCTGCTCTTACAGATACAGGTATCGCTGCGGAGCTCATTCTCCCTGATCCTGCGCATGTGTTCCAGAGAGGTAAAAGTCCGGACCCTCTCCTGGTCCTCCGGGTAAATGGCTTCCAGAAACGGGATCCGAAATTCATACCAGTCATATGTTTCAAAGGGCACTGTTGTTTCTTCGCTCTTGGCCCTGATAAAGACGCATTCCGCCGTACGGTAATTGATCTTTGCAATTCTCGGAAACACCTCGTCCAATGCCTCCAGCGCCATATTTATCAATACATTTTTCCTGTGATTCTTCCTGTACCATCGGCAGATGAAAAATAGCAATAATGCCACTATACCCATAAGCATAGTGGCACCTGCAGCATATAATATCAGTTCTTTGTCCATGGCTTATGTCGTTCCTTCCGGCTCCAGAAAATGGTTCAGATTTTGGAGACATCGATACAGAATCTCCATCTCCTCCTCACTCAGATCCTTTACAATAGCCTTTATCATTTTCTTATGAAAATCGCGGTGATGATAAAAAGCTTTCTTCCCTTTTTCGGTAAGAAGCACATAAACGACACGCTTGTCCTCCTGGCTGCGTTCACGCCTTATATAACCCTTTTTCTCCAGACCGTTCATATTTGTGGTCAGGGTGCCGACAGTAACAGACAGTCTATGCGCAATGACGGACATATTTCGAGGTTCCTCCATTCCGATCGCCTCAATAATATGCATATCGTTGTTGGTAATATCACAAAACTGTGATGTGATAACCGCCTTTCCCTCCAGATCCATCACATGATTGAACAGGTTTACCAACAATTCATTGATCGAGCGCTTTGTATTCTGTGCCATGTTTTACCGACGCCTTTCATCACAACGAGAACGAGGTAAGAAGCTGTTGCTGAATACCTCATTATATAATTTACCAATTTCCCCAAAAATGTCAATGGACTTTTACCACTTTATTACACAAGCTCCATAAGTAAGTCCCGCACCGAAACCGGAGAGCACCAGCGTCATACCCGGGACCAGCCTTCCCTGACGGTTCAGTTCATCCAGCAGGACCGGGATCGCAGCGGAAGACATGTTGCCCACTCTGTCCAGATTGACGGGAAATTTCGAGAGCTCCGCTTTCAGCCGCCTGGAAATCCCTTCGATGATACGGCGGTTTGCCTGATGGAGCACAAAGAGATCCACATCCTCCATCCCTATGCCGGCCTTTTCCAACGCCTCCTCAATGCTTGCAGGAACCTGACGGACCGCAAAGGCAAATACCTCTCTGCCGTCCATCTGTACATAACGCATAAAGTCCTGTCCGGTAAAATAGGGATTTTCCAGCTGCCGGCTGCCGCAGGCCAGGACCTTCCCCCTGCTGCCGTCAGAATGCTGTACAAATCCCAGCACTCCGCCCTCCTCACAGGCTTCGACCACAACGGCGCCCGCTCCGTCTCCGAACAGAATGCAGGTTCCCCTGTCCGACCAGTCAATGATCTTGGACAATACCTCCGTACCGGCGATCAGGGCGTTTCGGTAAATCCCCGCCGAGAGATAGGCATAGGCTGTGTTCAGCGCAAACAGAAAGCCGGCACAGGCCGCATTCAGGTCAAAGGCAACGGCATTTTCCGCCCCTGTCAGCTCCTGTACCTGACAGGCCGTGCAGGGAAGTGCCATCTCCGGGGAACAAGTGGCTACCAGCAAAAGCTCCACCTCGGAAGCCTCCTTTCCGGCATTCTCCAGCGCCTTCTTACAGGCGTCCGCCGCCAGAGATGCGGCGGTCTCTCCCGTGGAGATGTGCCTGGAACCGATTCCGGTCCTCTCGCGTATCCACTCGTCCGAGGTATCCACCAGCTTGGCCAGATCCTCATTGCTCACCTGCCTTACAGGCAGAGCGCTCCCCGTTCCGATTATCTTCATTGACAAATGTGTTCTACTTCCCATGCTTCTCCTGTCTCCATGCTTTTCTGTATTTATACTCTTCCGCGCACTTTCGGGCACATCCGTTCCAATAGGTAATTCCGGAATACCTTACAGCGGGTACCACATTCAGCAGCCCGGAGGATCCAGCTGTAACAGTCGGCAACCCGGAACCCAATCCTAAAATTTCCGGAACCGCTCATATCTCTCCGCTGCGATCTCCTCCCCGCTCCTGCCACGGTATTTCTCCAGAAATTCCTTTATTTTCTCCTTTAAGTAACCGGCGATCGCCTCCGCTGTGCTGTCATCCGCACCGCCGAACTCCGGTATGATCTGCTCGATGACATTCAGCTGCTTTAAGTCCTGAGCCGTGATCCGCATCACTTCACTGGCCTCCTTTGCCTTGCCGGAATCCTTCCAGAGAATGGACGCAAAGCCCTCCGGAGAGAGAATGGAATAAGTGGCATTCTCCAGCATCCATACCTCATTTCCCACACCGGTGGCAAGAGCGCCTCCGCTGCCGCCCTCACCGATGAAAATGCAGAGCACAGGCACCTTCAGAGCTGCCATCTCCATCAGGTTCCGGGCGATCACCTCCCCCTGTCCCCGCTCTTCCGCCTCAATGCCGGGGAACGCACCGGAAGTGTTGACAAAGCTGATGATCGGCCGGTTGAATTTCTCCGCCTGCTTCATCAGGCGCAGGGCTTTGCGGTATCCCTCTGGCATGGGCATACCGTAGTTTCGCATCTGGCACTCCTTTATGTCCTTGCCCTTGTGATCTGCAATGACCGTCACCGGCTGCCCATCCAGAAATCCGATGCCGCCGATGATCGCAGGGTCGTCCCGGAAGCTTCTGTCCCCATGCGCCTCCACAAAGTAATCAAAAATATGATTCATGTAATCGCAGGCGGAAGCTCTCTCCATGCGCCTCGCCGCCTTCACCTTTTCCCAGGCATCCTTGGGGCGCACTTTCCAGACCTGTTCCTTCAGGATCTCGCTCAGCTCGAAGTGAGACTCTGTGCCGGGAGTGAAAGCGGCATATTCCCTCTCCTGACACTGATGCGATCTTACCAGAAAATAAATGGTCTTCTTTAAGTTCTCACGCCTTACAATACCGTCTATAATGCCGTGTTCCTGAAGGAACTCCGCCGTCTGGAAGCCCTCAGGCAGCTCCTGCCCGATAGTCTGCTTGATCACTCTGGGACCCGCAAAACCGATCAGCGCACCCGGCTCCGCCATGATAACATCGCCCAGCATGGCAAAGCTTGCCGTCACGCCGCCGGTGGTGGGATCCGTCAGGACCGTACAGTACAGCAGGCCCGCCTCTCCCAGCTTCCGGACCGCCGCGGAAGTCTTCGCCATCTGCATCAGAGAGACGATCCCTTCCTGCATGCGGGCTCCTCCGGAGCAGCAGAACAGGAAGACGGGCAGCTTACATTCAATGGCTTTCTCAATAGCCGCCGTGATCTTTTCGCCCACCGTATGTCCCATGCTTGCCATCAGGAATCTGGAGTCACAGATGCCCAGCACGATATCCTCTCCAAATACCTTGCAGCGTCCCACGGTGACAGCTTCATCCAGTCCCGTCTTCTCCCTTGCTTCCGCAAGCTTATCTTCATAGCCCTCATAGGCCAGAGGATTGCGGACGGGCATGTCTGTGAACCAGGGCTCAAAGGTATGAGGGTCAGCCACCATCCGGATGCGGTTGTGGGCTTTCACTCTGAAATATCCGCCGCACTCATAACAGATATACTTTTTCTTCACCACCCGGTCTCTGTCCACCATCTTCCCGCACTTGGGACACTTGATCAGATATATATCTTTCTCCTGCGGCTCTTCTTCGGTTTTTTCCTCTTCTTTAGGTTCCGCCTCCGTACTGCTGAAATTGATATCATGATATATTTTGCTGAATTTTTTGGAAAAGAATTCTCTCTGTTTTACCCTGCGCAGTTTCACGATCATACCTCCTCAACCAATGGCAAAAGTTAATTCCGCCTGTGCCGCCACTCTGCCGTTTACCCTGGCGACAGCCTGCCCGATCCCGATGGGCCCCTTTACTTTGACGATGGCAGTCTCCAGTTCCAGCACATCGCCCGGAAGCACCTTCTGACGAAATTTAGCCTTGTCAATACCCGCAAAATAAGCGGTATGTCCCTTAAACTCCGGCTGCGCCAGCATGGCCACCGCTCCCACCTGTGCCAGAGCCTCCATGATGAGCACTCCGGGCATCACCGGATTCCCCGGAAAATGTCCCTGGAAATAGGGCTCATTTGCACTGACACACTTTTTCCCCACCGCACGGACTCCCGGCTCCAGCTCCTCGATGGTATCGATCAGCAGAAACGGATGTCTGTGGGGAATGATCTCCATGATCTCTTTCGTCGTATAGACTGACATATGGCTGTTTCCTTTCTGTTATTATAGACTCTCGGAATCTCCGTTTCCCCTCCCACAGGGCTTCCCGGAGATCATTTTTGTTGATTCCCCGCTTTTCCGGCCACAATTCTGTCAGAAACCGGAATCAGCCTGTCAGGATTCCGAGAGGCTGTTACTGTTACTTTCTGCATGAATTTCCATACCCTGCGTGCTCCGATACGCATACCGGTCAATTGCCTACCGCGGCGATCGGTTCCCATGTATACGGCCGGCACCACGGCCCGGCGGAACCTCTGCCGCTGTCACGCCCTGTACTTTCCGATCAGGATGCTTGCGTTATGTCCGCCGAATCCCAGAGAATTACTGAGGGCATAGGGCACCTCTTCCTGAAAGGCCTCCATACAATAGTTCAGATCCAGCTCTTCCTCTGTCTCCCTCAGCCCCACTGTCCTGTGGATAAAGTCTTCCTGTATCTCTCTGACACAGGTTACAAATTCCACAGCGCCCGCTGCTCCCAGCAGATGTCCCACCATGGACTTGGTGGAATTGATCCTCAGATTCTTTGCATGCTCTCCGAAAGCCAGTTTGATCGCCCTGGTCTCAAAGAGATCGTTATGATGAGTACTGGTTCCGTGGGCATTGATATAGGTCACCTTCTCAGGTTCCACCCCGCCGTCCGCCAAGGCATTCCGCATTGCCATTGCGGCTCCGGAGCCGTCCTCCGCCGGGGAAGTAATATGATAAGCGTCGGAAGAACATCCGTATCCCAGCACTTCCGCGTATATTTTTGCACCGCGTTTCCTTGCGTGCTCCAGCTCCTCCAGTATCACAATGCCTGCGCCCTCACCCATGACAAATCCGCTTCTGTCTTTGTCAAAAGGAATGGAGCATCTCTCCGGATCCTGGCAGGTGGAGAGAGCCGTCAGGGAAGTAAATCCTGCAATCCCCACCGGACAGACCGCGCTTTCCGTGCCGCCTGCCACCATCACATCCGCATCCCCGTACTGAATGGTACGGAACGCCTCGCCGATGGAGTTGGTTCCGGATGCACATGCCGTCACCACATCAATACTTTTGCCCTTCAGTCCGAAAGCAATACTGACATTGCCCGCCGCCATATTGGATATCATCAGGGGCACCAGCATGGGACCTACTCTGGAAGGACCCTTTTCCATCAGTCTGCCGTGTTCTCTCTCCAGAGCCTGTAAGCTGCCCACGCCGCTGCCTATGGAGCACCCTACTCTGTAGGGATCCTCCTGCTCCATCCGTATACCGGCATCTTCCAGAGCTTCTTTGGAAGCTGCAATGGCATACTGGCAGAATAGTTCCATGCGGCGGGCCGCCTTTTTATCCATGTAGTCTTCAGCCTTGAAATCCTTCACTTCCGCCGCCAGCTTACACTTATATTCCGTTGCATCAAAGCGGGTAATGGGCGCAAAACCGATCTTCTCCCGCTTCACGCTCTCCCAAAAGCTCTCCACACTGTTCCCGATGGGAGTAATGGCCCCCATTCCCGTCACAACAACTCTCTTTTTCATACTCTCTCCTATTCCGATTCCGCATGTGCCGCCGCTTAAATGCAAAGACCGCCGTCCACGCAGAATACCTGTCCGGTAATGTAATCGCCTGTGCTTTCGGCCAGAAAGACAACAGCCCGGGCGATATCCTCCACGCTGCCCATCCTGCCCAGGGGAATGGTCTTCACCGCCTCTTCCCTGACTTTTTCCGACATGGCCCGGGTCATTTCCGTGTCCACAAATCCGGGAGCCACCGCGTTGACACAGATACCGCGGCTTGCCAGCTCCCTTGCCACACTTTTCGTCAGACCGATCAGTCCCGCCTTGGAAGCGGAATAATTTGCCTGTCCCGCATTGCCCAGAATACCGGAAGCGGAAGAAATGTTGATGATCTTTCCGCTTTTCTGCTTCAGCAGCTGTCTGGAGAGATGCCGTATGGTGTTAAATGCTCCCTTTAAATTGGTATCCAGCACCTGATCGTAATCTTCCTCTGACATCCGCATGATCAGCCCGTCACGGGTTACCCCCGCATTATTTACCAAAATGTCAATATGGGAATATTTTGACAGGGCTTCCCCGATCATCTTCCCGCAGGCATCAAAATCGGACACATCGCACCCCACTGCTTCCGCCCTGCCGCCTTCTTTTTCAATCTGTTCCACAACCTCAAGAGCGCGTTCTTTCGAACCGTTATAGTTCACCAGCACCAGTGCCCCCTCCTTTGCCAGGGCACAGGCGATGGCCCGCCCGATTCCCCGGCTCGCACCGGTCACCAGAGCAACTTTGTCTGTCAGCATTTCCTACCTCCATTCCATTGCCGCAGACAGCCCTTATCCCGCCTGCGGCACTTTGTTTCATTTTAAATTGATCCCACATCCGCCAAACAATACAGTTACCGCAGGGCCCTTCTTCCGCCGCCGGCATTGGAAAACGCACACATGTCTCAGCGTATTGCGCTTTTTCGGACGGATACCGCTTTATCTCTCACAGCCTGTGGCGGGATACTCCTTTGGCCGCGTACCGTACTGCGGCGTCCGGGCTGTCACCGCAGCGTCTCCAGCACTTTCTGCAGATCCGCCACAGTCTCCACATTCATCCCCCTGGCTTCTTTGTCAATCTTTCGCAGGAAACCGGTCAGCGTCTTGCCCGGTCCGATCTCAATGAAAGTATCCACACCGTCGGCCAGCATCCGCAGCATACTTTCACGCCATCTGACCGTTCCGGAGACCTGCCTGGCCAGAAGCTCTTTGACTCTGGAAGCCTCTGTCACAGGCACCGCCTCCACATTACAGATATAGGGAATCACGGGATCGTGCACTTCCACTCCTGCCAGCTCCGCCGCCAGCTTTTCTCCCGCACCGGCAAGCAGCGCGGAATGAAAGGGCCCGCTGACTTTCAGGGGCACGCATCTCTTTGCTCCCGCCTCCGTCAGTTTCCCGGCTGCCCTCTGTACGGCAGCTTCCTCGCCGGTAATAACGATCTGGCCGGGACAATTGTCATTGGCAATGGATACGATCCCTTCCGTCTCCTCACAGATCCTGCGTATGGTATCGGCATCCAGCCCCAGCACCGCTGTCATGGCGCCTCCGGTGGGATATGCCTCCTGCATGAAGATCCCCCTGCTGCGGATCAGCCGGAACAGATCCTCTGATCCCATCACCCGTGCCGCTGCCAGGGCGCCGTACTCGCCAAGGCTCAAGCCTGCGCAGACATCCGCCTTCACGCCCTGTTCCTCCAGCACCCTCAGGATCGCCACCTCACAGGTGAGCATGGCAATCTGTGTGTATTCCGTGATATTTAATCTGTCATTCTCCGTAAAGCAAAGCTCAGCCAGATCCAGCCCCGTAGCCTCCGACGCCAGAGCAAAAACCTGCCTTGCCGTCTCATATGTATCATAAAACTCCCTGCCCATTCCTGCATACTGGGCACCCTGTCCGGGAAAGATAAACACTGTTTTTCCCATATTGTCCTCTCATTCCGCCGCACAAACGGCATCTTAATCCGCAGAAACCATAACACGCCCGCATCACCCGGAAGTATCCCCGTCCCTCCCGGATGCAACGTGCTCCATCCGCTCTCAGCTCATTCGCATCACAGCTTCAGCAGCTTCCCGGCCTGTTCCATGATCTCCTGTATCATCTCCGCACAGGTCTGCTCCCTGCTCACAAGGCCTGCGATCTGGCCCGCCATCAGAGTGCCGTTCACCACATCCCCTTCCACTACAGCCTTGCGCAGTGCACCCAGGGTCAGCTGCTCCAGCTCCTCAAAGGGAGCTCCGGCCTTCTCCAGCTTCAGGTATTCCCTGGTCATACTGTTCCGCAGCTGGCGCACCGGATGACCGTGGCTCAGACCTGTCACCTCGGAATCGATATCCTTTGCGCCAATGACCTTCTTCTTGTAATTGTCATGTACAATGGATTCTTTCGCTACAATAAAGCGGGTTCCCAGCTGTACCGCCTCCGCACCCAGCATCATGGCCGCCGCAAAGCCTCTGCCGTCCGCGATTCCCCCCGCCGCGATCACAGGGATATCCACAGCGTCCACCACCTGGGGCACCAGAGTCATGGTGGTAGCGGAACCGATATGCCCTCCGGATTCCGTACCCTCTGCCACCACGGCGTCTGCGCCGGCTCTCTCCATCATCCTGGCCATGGCAACACTGGCTGTCACGGGGATCACTTTTACCCCCGCTTCCTTCCACATTGCCATATACTTACCGGGATTCCCCGCGCCGGTGGTAACCACCTTTACGCCTTCCTCCACTATCACCTTTGCGATCTCATCGGCCTCAGGATTCATGAGCATGATATTTACGCCGAAGGGCTTATCTGTGAGCTCTCCCGTCTTCCGGATCTGTTCTCTCACAAAGGAGGCCGAGGCGCCGCCTGCACCGATGAGGCCGATACCTCCCGCCTCGGAAACCGCTGCTGCCAGATGATATTCCGCCACCCATGCCATACCGCCCTGTATAACAGGGTATTGAATTCCCAGAAGTTCCGTTATTCTAGTTTTCATGCTTCCTCTCTTTCCGCCGCGCAGGAACTTCTAAGTTCCTGTCCTTACAGCATCTTCTTGCCAGTCAGGATCTTTACGCCTTTTAGTCCTCTATCCCTTTCTCTTTCAGATAATTTACCACATCGCCAACGGTGCCCAACTGCTCCAGATCCTCGGAGGGGATCTCGATACCGAACTCATCCTCCAGTGCCATGACCAGTTCAAACAGGTCAAGGGAATCCGCGTTCAAATCGTCCTTAAAGCTGGTCTCCTCTGTTATTTTCATACCTTCCGCGTTCAATTTTTCCTCAATGACTTCTTTTAATTTCTCAAACATCTCTTCTTCTCCTTTTTCGCTCTACTCTTTGTGGTTTTAAATACTATCATATATAGTTTGAATCTCAAGTTGTTTGATAGTCAAAATATTTGATATTCAAACTATTTGGTATGATACAACTGACAGCCGGCATTGTCAAGAGGTTTCCAAAAATGTATAATGGAATCAGTAACAACAGAAAAGTCACTGTTCATTCCGTTCATGGCAGCGGACGGCAGACGACAAAGTTCATTCCGTATTCAAAGGAGAATATCATGCCAATCAGACAAACCATCCAG
>JAIEKC010000294.1:0-8752 GCA_029064505.1 Acetatifactor sp. | reverse complement strand
ATCGTCAGATATCCCTCCTGTCGTTCCCCCTCCATCTGCTGCAAAAAAGTTATGGTTTCATAATGGTAGCCGTATCCTTCTACCATACGCAGCTCGTCGTTGGCAGAACAAACCGTAAACTGAAAGCGCGGGTTATCCCACAATATATTTGTCAGACAAGTGATCGCGTCATTACACTCCAGCGCCTCGAAATTGACAGGCGTTTTGTACATTTTCCCCAGAGTCAGAACAAAGATCATTATCGCAACTCCGCTCAGGGAAATGATATTTGCAAAGGGTCGTCTGGTGATCCGTTCTATGAACAGACTCACTATGGCATCCGCCGCAAAGGCCAATGATACCGCTAAGATATAAGAAAGATAAATACTGCACCTGTTTTTATCCATCAGTGCGGGAATGCCGAGTTCCCATGCTATGATCATCACATACAGAAACACCTGACAGAAAAACACCGATAACAGGGTACAGCCATACAATCGGTTCTTTTTCTCCAAAAGACAGACCAGCCCCAGAATCCCCGGCAGCACTGTGCCAAACAACATGATCTTTACCGTTTCCAGCGAGACTTTATCCAATACATATATGTGTACCACGCTCCGTATGGTCGACAATACGAACAGGACACTGTTCCACTTTTGAGAGATCCATGTCTTCAACCGTACTCCCAACGGAATTTTGGTTTTCGGCGGCGGAGCTTCCGGTGGCAGAGATGTACCGTCAGATGATATCTGCGTATCTCCGTTCATTATGGTTACTGTCGCACCGTCAGAAGAACTCTGACTCACATCGGCGGAAGATCCCTGATCGCTGTCCTGCACCGTCTGGGTCGTCTGCCCTGAATCCGTCGTTCCCTTGATAATGCTCATGCCCCATCGAAGAGAACCTTCCAGGGGCGTACCTGTTGCCACCGCGATCACCATCGGCAACACGGCAAGCACAACACTCAATATACCGGCTGCCATTACCCTTCCAAAATATTCCTTTCGGAACAGGATCCCCGCATACCCTATGGCAACTCCCACGCAGAACAGACCGGCTGCCATGGTATTATAAAAATGTGCCGCCAATGTGGCGCTGAAACTCAAAGCGAAAAACAACAGATAACGGCTGCTGTGTAACTTCCACCCCTTCGCTCCGTCCTCACGGCGTCTGTCTTCAAAAAATGCTGTCAGAAAATAAATCGACGGCAATATAAATATCATGCCGAATTCCTGGGGGAGAGAGCTGAAATATCTCGTATAAGTGTTCTCGTGCCAGATATTGGCAAGAACATACAGAACCATGGCAACATAAGGTGAATATTTCATTCTGCAGCACGCTTTTAAAAATGCCAGCAGCACCATATGTATGATGATATTCTGTACCAGACAGAAAACACGCAGCAGCACAAAAGTGTAAAATCCAAACATCTTATGAAGATAATAGATCATACTGTGAAAGCCGTGAGGATACACTCCCGCGATAAACATTTCATTTCTGTCCATGCCGTTGATCCAGTAATTGTGCACCGGTATATCCGAAGTACAGTACCCCATATTCCAGACCAGATTACATCCGTACAGCCATAATATCGCCACAATAAATCCCACAGTGAGCACCCAGTCAAAAAAGTTCTTCCGAATACTCCGGAACAGACGTGACACCCCCGTCTTCATGCACTTTCCCGTAAATCGCAATATCTTACTGAACAGGAGACGGCCGCCCATGGTGCCCGTCAGGAAGCTGTTTACTGCTCTTGCCGCCCCCAATATTCCGTCTTTGATGGTGACATTATGAACCCTAGCTACAGCCCAGAGCACCGGCAATACCGTGCCCAGCGCCAGCGTAAACCTGTTTGAGATATGGAGAAGCTGTAATACCATCACCATATTCATCAGATAAACATTTCCGATCACCAGATAAATCATAAAACGGACGCAGAATCTCTCCCCACTGACCTTCCTGTAAAACACGAAGGCCGGTAAAAGCACTGTCATCCCCAGATACGCTGCCAGGACAGCTATAAATTGTAAGATTGTCAACATCTGCATTGACATTGCTTTCCATGTCTCCTTCGCTAACCCTTCCACCACATATCAGCTGAACACTCTGATCAGATCCAATGTATCCCTGTCGATCACCACATCAGATTTCTTTAATCTGTCCATAGCGGCAAAGAATTTCTCCTTATCCTGAATACTGAAATACAGTTTGAGCGGGATCGTATAGCTTGTCAGTTCCTCGGGATATATTTCCATACAGCGATTGCACCATATTTCCATCCGCTCATATTCCTTCAGGCGCAACAGCAGGGCGGCCATCCATTCTATATATTCACAGTGCAGACGATATCGATGCTCCTCGCTCTTATACAGCCATGTACACGCTTCCTCCACCATCTCCACATAGCTGCGCTGCTCTATATCGGGAAACACCTCCTGACACAGAACCTCATTCATATACTCGATCATCATACATGCATAATCTGCGGCTCCCTCGTCCCCCTTATGAAACGCATTATACAGCTCCTGAGACTCCTGACGGAAATCATTCAGGGCATCTCTCAGCACGGAAGCCGCATAATGGGAAGTCTCCGTATCCTCACTGTTAAGCGCCAGAGAAATGGTGGCAAGGGATTTCCTGATGTCGCCCTTTACCACGTCCATGACCAGGGATCGCAGGCTCTCCTTGTCCGCCACCGCCAATGCCTCCTCTATGGGTACCCTGTTGCGCTCACTCTCTTCATCAGCCTTCCTGCGGGCAACCACTTTCTCCTTGCCGAAAATGACGTCCGTCAGGTCAGCCGTTGTCCGGAAGAACAATACGTACATCAGCAGGGTGGTCAGAAAGAACAGCACGCCTACCACCGGACACAGCAACATGACCAGTGCTTTAAAAAAATACCCCGTTTTACTGAGCATCCTCCACTCCGGCAGATCTTCCTCCACATCCTCTTCTTCCGCTTCCCATGCTTTGACCTCGTCGCTCTTGGATCCCTCAGACTTTGCCTCTCCGGACTCAGGCTCCCCGGATTTCACTTTCTCCGGCTTTGTTTCCTCAGATTTTGCTTTTCCTGTTTTTAGGGTCTTTGCTTTTCCGGTCTTTTCATCTTCCGCCTTCGTCTCCCCTAAAGGCTGTCCTTCCGCCCGTACGGTCTGTATAAGGCACCCCCAGACAAAATATGCCACGGCGATCAGCGTATTGACCAGCAGGATCACCATAAAAACCTTCTCCGCAGTCGTCATACCGCCAATGCCTCCTCAACCTGACAGCCCAGACCGGCATCCTCAAACCTCTTCTGCACAAAATTAGCTCCCGCCACATCTGTATTTGCCAATAATACATGCAGTCTGCCCTTCGCATCCTGTCCGAGATAATCTGTCTGTCTTACCAGCTTGCTCAGCTTCGCATCCACTTCCTCCTGAGACAATTCTCCGGTATCGAGATTCAGCAATGCACATGTGGTCAGATTCCTGCTCCTTGCGCGCATGAATGCGGATACCAGTTCTTCAAAAGCCTCCTTCTCCAGTATATGCGTTCCCTGAATATATCGCTGCTGCTCCAGCGCCGCCATATAACGGTTTGCCCTCAGGACAGCGTCCTGGATCAGATATCGGGTGATGGCCAGCATATCCGCCTGCCCCAGCGTCATTCGCTCCCAGGGGATATCCCATACCATCAATATCATCTGCATCTCATCACCCTCGTAAATGGCGCTGGCCATCAGAGGATAACTCTCATTCATATTCTTGTTGATATAGACCCTGTGCGCACTGATGGCCTCATACATTTCCGTCATCTCTGAGTAATTAACGGAATTCCCCAAGATCCGCGCCCTGCCTGATGTGGCCGAAAACAGTCTCGCATAGGAACGGTTTGCCACCGAATAGATGGCCACATCCTTGCTGCGCATGATCTTGGAAAGCACCTCCGCCGCGTAAAACAATACCTCCGCCGGCTGATAACTGCCCAGTTCGGAAGTGATCTCATAGATCTTACCCATACTGTCATTCTGATTCAGCAAATGATCCGACAGAACATCCTTCACTCTCACATTACTGCTGTTGATATCTGACAGATCAGCCAGCTGCTTCATGAGAAAACATACTTCCTCCGTGTTCTCCTCCCGAATGGATTTCAGCTGGTCCCTCATATATCCCACCACAAGTCCCAGGATCAGGAGCTGTGCCATCCAGACATATGTGTTGTAATCAAGCATTACATCAAACCCGCTTCTCTGATACATCTGCCGGAAACAATAGCCTGCGATCGCCAGCAGACTGGAAAAGATTGCCTGCTGCTGTCCATATACGATGGCAAAAAGCAATACATACAGCAGATAAAAGTCGAGATGCGCAAAATACCGGCTCCCCACGGCTCTGTTGTTCAACATAAAAAACGGAATGAACAGAATCATGTTTTCCGCAAAGGGAACCAGTGTTCTCACCACTTCCCTGAAGCCGTTTTTCACCTTTTGCGCAAGACTTTCGTCTACATCCGAGCGCCTGGAAAACCTTGATGCGTTCTTCTGCAGGTATTCGGTAAGTTTGGGGATTGCCTTAGCCGGCGGGTTGAAGTTCCGAAGTCTGAACTCCTCCATGAAATCAAAACCCGACAAAATAACACTGTTTATCCCCTTTTCCGGTGCATCAACTATGGTTGCGACATTTTCATCCGTTTTTTTCCTCAGATTCTGCTGTATCATCCTGGCAATCTCTGCCTGAGATATCGCCGTACTGCCTGACACCTGATAAACCGAGTGTCGGCATTCCTCCGCCACAGCCACCTGATAGATATCCTCCACGGCATCGGGCAGATAGACGGGTGAAAACTGCTTTTCCCCATCTATTGTAAAATGTGATCGGTTGATGGTTTCCACCGCAGTTTCCGCCTCTTCCACATAGATACCCCTGTCGCCGTCTATCGTGATCTCACCCGTATCAATGGCTTCCATGCACATTTTCGCACAGATATTGCCAAGCTCCTCCCGGCGGGTAGGAATACCGTAAAGGTGGTCCAGACGCAGCACAATTATTTTCCCGTCCACCATGTGGCTGTAGTCCAGACACATCTTCTCCCCCATGGCTATAGCCTGTGCCTTGGGATTTTGATCTGTCTGGTTTAAAATTTCATTATTTTTATGAATGCGGATTCCATCGAACACTTCATCAGAAGACAGATAAATGAATTTACCCTTCCGCTGGGCGGCAAAGGCCATCAGCATGTTCAGAATTGCCGAAGAATAATCAATGGAGGTATTCTGTCCGCCCTCCCAGTTAAAATTCCAGTCATACGCACCCAGAAAAATGGTGACGTCCGGTTTCACACTGTTAAATACTTCTCTGATACAGGCATTATTATAGCTGAAGCGGTACGTCTCAAAGGCTCTGCGGTAGCTGAGGACTTCCTTTCCCTCCTCGGTCAGCACAAAAATCCTGTGTTTTTCCTTATCCAGTTTATCAACCAGCTTTTGCATCAGATTACTTGTGCTGCCCACCAGTAAAACGTCCATACCCCTTACGCTCCATTCATTCTTATTGCAGAACTATTCCCTGTTCCTCAAGCTGCTGCAAAAAATGCCTGATATCTGTCAGCGCCTCCTGTACAGGAACCCCTCTCTCCCTGTTCAGTTCTTCCGCCACTGCGATTTCCGATCTCAGACACTGATATCGTTCCCAAATAAATGCGCCGCTCTCATTGACCGCCACGGGTTCCCGCCAGTCCGAACCGCTCTGCTCCATATCGATCAGCCAATACAGTCCTGCGGCTTTGCGCATCTGATAACGTACTCCTTTTTTCATAGCTCTCCCGGTCTTCTGAATGCCTCCCTGTTTTTGCACGTCACAGACAGCTTTCAGCCCCTCTTCTTTGCGCTTTATGTCACCCGGTTCCCCTACCTCCCGGGCAGAGGCCGGAACCCTCCTGCGGCTTTGCCTTTTCTCTCTCCAGGTTCCCAAGGCTTCCCAGGCAGAGACCGAAAGATGCCGACACATTTTGACCTCCCGTCAAACAGCCAAAGATGTATCTGCCCAGGCAAGCCCGGCAGATACATCTTCGTCTGTTTGGTTCTGCCCTTTTCGGATATTTTATCACATTTTATCACAAATGGGAATCCGTAAAGTAAATTCTGTCCGCAGTTTTCCAAAGCATGGACTCCTTCTCACTCTCTGTGAAAGCATGACTCTCCAGTATATAGTCAAAGAGATGGCGGTAAGTATCCCTGCAGAGGTTGCTGGGCAGGTCGCTTCCCCACATCATACGGTCCGCCCCGAGGATGCCCATGGCCTCTTTGATAAACCATATTGCGGTGGGATACGGATAAGGCTCCGGTCTCTGATTGCCGCTTAAGCTGGCCAGATCAAAGACCACATTGTCCAGATTCAGCATTTTCATCGCCTCACGCCAGTCCTCCTCATAACTCCGTCCCTGGGGCGCCAGAAGATGACAGACCACAAACTGCAGGCCGGGATATCTCTTTGCGGCTGTTGCCAGCTCCCGGACCTGCCAGCAGCATCCGCCGTGACGCCCGATGTCAAACACCACCGTCAGTCCCAGGAACTCCGCATAACGGAGCTGTTCCTCCATCATCTCCCCCTCCAGAGGGAATTCCCTGTGATAACTCATAAGGCCGCTCCCGTCACTGACTTCAAACTTTACGATGGGAAATCCCAGATCTTCGAACAGATGTCTGCGGACATCTTCATACTTTCTGCAAAAGGGATCGTAACATGCCGCTCCGGTGAAACGGTCCGGATATTTCTGCATCGCTTCCCACGTATAGAGATTCTGGGGACCTATGAAATTGCCCTGAAGCATCACGGCTTTCTCTATCCCCTCCCTGTCCATAAGGGAAAGTACAGCTTCCGGTGTCACCCTGTCCTCTCCCAGTTCTTCCGGAAACATCTGAAAGGTGCTTCCGTCCGCGTATTCCACATATCCGCCGCCGATGCAACGCAGCTCTCCTCTGGCGCCGAAGCCGTTCAGGCTCTGACAGAGATGAATGTGTGCGTCTATGATCTTCATATGATCGTCCTCCCATCTATTCTTCTACTTAGGCGTTTGCAAAATCGGAGTTTTGTAATTACTGACGTTCTTCTACTAATGTATACGTGAGCATTCCGTAGTGCAGCCTGCTGTCTTCCGTAATATTTTCAGACAGAAGCGCCCTTGCCGCAAAATGTAATTCACTGTCCTCAGTGTTCCTTGTTTCAGACATTTCATTCCTGTCCGTCAATTTCAAGAGTCCGGCATAATCGCCGTCAATCCGAACCACCCTGTTATCGCATACCCTCTCCATCTTTTCCTTTCTGTTATATTTTATTATAATGTGTTTTGCATTTTATTCCAATAAGATTTATGACAAAAGTATCCTTTTCCGCTTTTTTTAACAGATTGCATTTTTGCAGAGTGTTTACCGCACAAAAGGGCATAACACTTATGGATTACGTTCAGAAAAGAAGATTATCCGTTGCGCGAACCGAACTCACTAAAGGCAAAAAAATAATTGACGTTGCCGTAGATTATGGCTATGAAACAGCAGGCGGGTTTGCAAAATCATTTAAAAATGAATTCGGATATAGTCCAACTGCTTATGCGGCTCATATGAGTGATGTTGACTTTGAATTACCATTAACTAAAATTGGTGGTTATATTAGGAATCCTGTTATTCTGAAAAAAGAAGCGTTTAAAGTGGCTGGTTATGGCATAAAAACCAACGTTACAAGCAGTTATATGAAAGATATTGCCGCTTATTGGGACACCTATACAGGCGAAAACCCGGAAAACAAAATGATTTAACAAAAGCTGATACAGGTCAGAATGATCCTTTAGCTGACGTTGTCAAAGCAGCTTGGAAATATATCTTTGAGGAATGGTTTCCCAATAGTGAATATATCTATGACGAAAGTAAAATCGACTTTAGTTTTATGACGAGAGATGCCATTTCCGTGCTGACGCAACCATGGAAATATACGTCCCAACGACGGCTCTCGCGGCATTCGCCAACTGTCCGTGCAAGCACGGCCGCTCGGCATATGGCCATTCGGCCTCTGACTACCCTGAATATCATTTATAAAAAATTTATTTATTGATGTCTTGCCATATTTCTCAAAATGTGGTAGAGTGTAGAAAAGCAAATTTTCTACAACATATCAGACACAAAGAAACCATTTATCGTGTCTTCTGATTACATTTCATCAGGATGGAAGCAGTGTTTTATGCAGCTTCTGTTTCTTTCGGAAAATCATGCTTTTATATTCCAATATTTAAGCAGGAGCTCCGAAAGGGTCTCCGCATATACACAGGGAGGCCAAATGAGAAAAGAACGGAAGCGAAACCAGATGCTGCAGTGGCATCCGGCCTTTTATGCCAGCATCCGGATTGAATTTTCGGAAGAGGCAGATAAACTTTTATTTGAGAGTGAACATCAGTTGGGCACCAAACCGAAAGCGATCGACGTATTGATCATCCGGAAAAATCCAAAGGAAAAAATCCATAAAAATATCGGAAAAATTTTCCGTACCCATAATATTATGGAGTACAAGCGCCCGGGAGATTATCTCAGTATAGATGACTATTATAAGGTTCTCGGCTATGCCTGCTTTTACAAGTCTGATACGCCAAAAGAGAATACCATACCGATAACAGATATTACCATATCCCTTGTCTGTCACCAACGGCCTCTCAAGCTGATCGATCACTTGACAACGGTACGGCATTTATGTCTGACAGAGCAGGAGGAGAGAATTTTCCATGTAAAAGGGGAGATCTATCC
>JAIEKC010000293.1:0-4833 GCA_029064505.1 Acetatifactor sp. | reverse complement strand
GTCGGAAAGTCTTACCGCATCCGTCTTACAGCGCTTTATGTACTCGCTCTCCATATCGATGGGATTCTCAATGACATTGCGAATGGTATTATAATCTTTCATCATAAGCTTTACTTTATCAATGATATCCAGCTTCATCCGGTTATCATTGGAAAGCATCTCCACCCACTTGGGCATATAGAATTCAATGGATGAAATGGGGAACTCGTAAAGCACCTTCTCCAACAGCATGTTGATGTCATCCTTTTTCAGCTGCTCACAGTTCACCGTGACTGCGGACACCCCGTACTTCTCACCGATCTCGGCAGCAACCTTCTTCGCATCCTCCGAGTATGGCTTCTGGCTGTTGACCAGCACTAAGAAAGGCTTGCGAAGTTTCTTAAGTGCCAGTATGGTCTTCTCTTCCGCCTCCAGGTAATTGTTCCGCGGAAGCTCCCCGAAGCTGCCGTCAGTGGTGATCACAAGGCCGATGGTGGAATGGTCGTTCATAACTTTATCCGTGCCGATCTCCGCCGCCTGTGTAAAAGGAATCTCGTAGTCGAACCAGGGTGTCTTCACCATGCGTTCCACATCCTCCTCCATATGTCCGGCAGCTCCTTCCACCATATATCCCACACAGTCAATAAGGCGTACCGAGACAGGTATGTCACCGCTCAAAACTACCTTCGCCGCTTCATTGGGAATAAATTTGGGCTCCGTGGTGGTAATAGTCTTCCCGCCCGCACTCTGGGGCAGTTCATCCTGCGCCCGCGCCCGCGCGTGCTCATCCTCCATCTCAGGGAGCACCAGCTCCTCCATAAAGCGTTTGATAAAAGTAGATTTTCCGGTGCGCACCGGTCCCAGTACGCCTATGTAGATCTCTCCTCCGGTCCTTTTCTGTATATCACGATAGAGATCGTATGTATTCGATGCATAATCCATAGGGAACCCCTCCTAACATATTCTGCTATATGTATATGAAAGGGACTATGAAATCATTCATGAATCCTTCCGGAAAAACATCATTCTTTCCTATCCTCATTGTTTTCCATGCTGTCTTCCGGATTTTTCAGGGTATGAGACGCAAAATTCCTGCCGCCCACACCGTCTTTTTCGCAATCTTCAGGTCATCTTCCGAATGGCTGTCTTTATTTCATCAAGATCCTTCTGAAGTTTTTCTTACCGCGCTTTACAATAATGCCTTCTCCCGCAAACTGATCCGGCGTATAGGCAGTCTTTGTATCGGTCACTTTCTCCCCGTCAACAGTGACGCCGCCCTGCTCCACGGCACGTCTCGCCTCGGAACGGGATGCGGTCAGTCCGGAGCTTGCCAGCACACCCAGAATGTCAATGGAACCGTTCAGGAAATCGCTGTCCTGAAGCTCATATGTGGGCATTTCCGCGGCATTTCCCCCTGTGAACAATGCACGCGCACTCTCCTGTGCCCTGGTTGCCTCTTCTTCGCCATGGATCATCTTTGTCAGTTCGAAAGCCAGGATTTCCTTCGCCTGATTCAGCTGGCTGCCCTCCCACTTATCCATTTCGTCAATCTGCTCCAGAGGCAGGAAAGTCAGCATCCGCAGACACTTCAGCACATCCGCGTCTGCCACATTTCTCCAGTACTGATAGAATTCATAGGGGGAAGTCTTTTCCGGATCAAGCCACACGGCGCCCTTCTGGGTCTTACCCATCTTCTTGCCCTCGGAATTGAGCAGAAGCGTGATGGTCATGGCATAAGCGTCCTTGCCCAGCTTTCTGCGGATCAGCTCCGTGCCTCCCAGCATATTGCTCCACTGGTCGTCGCCGCCAAACTGCATATTACAGCCATATTTCTCATACAGGCAGAGGAAATCGTAGCTCTGCATGATCATATAATTAAACTCAAGGAAACTCAGTCCCTTCTCCATACGCTGCTTATAGCACTCTGCGGTGAGCATACGGTTCACGGAAAAATGGGCGCCGATATCCCGGATAAATTCGATATAGTTCAGATCCCGGAGCCAGTCCGCATTGTTCACCATGATCGCCGTGGAATGCTTTTCTCCCGCCTGCGCACCTGCGGAGAAACCGCCTTCCGCGCCCGCGTTCTCACCGAAATCGATAAACCGGCTCATCTGCTTCTTAAAACACTCACAGTTATGATCGATGGTCTCTGTAGTCATCATATTTCTCATGTCGGTGCGCCCGGAGGGATCGCCGATCATGGCAGTGCCGCCGCCGATCAGGGCGATGGGCTTATTGCCCGCCATCTGCAGTCTCTTCATCAGGCACAGCGCCATGAAGTGTCCCACATGGAGACTGTCCGCGGTAGGGTCAAAGCCGATATAAAACACTGCCTTTCCGTTATTGACCAGCTCTTTGATCTCTTCCTCGTCCGTGAGCTGCGCCAACAGTCCTCTTGCCTTTAATTCATCAAAAACCGTCATTTTATCATTCCATACCTTTCCTGTATTTTAGGGTTATTCTGCTTAAACACAGAACATGGTATCACGAATAGAAATATTTTTCAAGAACCTTGTCCGGAAGCTTTTATCTCTGCATTTCCCTCGCTGTTCTGTCCCCGGCAAAATACGCGCCACACTTCTTCCACACAATGTCATAGGCAGGATCATAAATGCGGTATGTGTGCAAATGCCCGTTATCTGCCAACTCCCGAAGTCCTCTTTTTTTCCGGGCCATTGTCACCAGCTCACCCTGATTGTTATAAAACATCTCCAAAATATTTCTGCCAAAAGATCCTTCCTCACAGGAAACACATTCATCTCCATGGAGTTCCAACTCTGTATCTCTTCGGAAAACAGAAATACCAGAAAAGCCCATGTCACCGACTGTTCCATTACGCATGAAGGCCCAGAGTTTTACTGTAAAGCAGACATTCAGGCTTTCTCCTGCATTTTCAAAAGGTCATAGAGGTTCCCTCCCATACGCCTCTCAAATTCCTCCCTCAGCGCAAGGTTCCGCTTCCACATCTCTTCAGGGTAAGAGCCGTATCTGCTCCGGATGTCCCGCATCCGGTCCTCCATGGCGGCTACACCGTCAGCCGTTCCTATGGCGTCACAGAGCTGGATCAGTCTGTCATAATCGTCATATTCCGTTTTATCCAGGACTTCCCGCACCTCTGTCTCCTGCTCCGGAAGTATATCAAATTTTCCGATATAAAGTTCTAAAGAATGACAGGCGAAGGAATGAGTCAGGCAGATCCTTCCCGCCTCCGGATATCCCAGCCACTCCATATATTTCCAGCCGTCATAGACATGTCCCAGATGTCTTGTGCCGAACTTCCTTCCGATGTCATGCAGAAGCCCCAGTACATACGCTTTACCAGCATCCATGTCCCCGCACGCCTCCGCGATCTTTCCGGCGCATTCCGCCACACAGCGGCTGTGCGCACCCCATGGTCCCGGGTTGCAGGCCTCCGCCTCCTGTAAGATTCTGTTCGCTTCCTCTATTGCAGGGTATCCCTGTGCCATAATAAACTCATGCCTTTCCCGGATCTGTAAGCTGCCTTTTATGAAACTCCCTGAGTTTCTTCCCACACAGCTCCTTTTTCTTAAGTTCAACCATCTTCTTCATAAATGCAAGTTCCTTTGTGCCCGGATCATCAAACCGGAACGTACAGCCGCATACCCTGTCAAATTCCTTTCCAAAAATGGTTTTCTTCCTTCCACCGCCGCAGGAACCGCAATTGCCACAGAAATCAACATGTTCCCATGCGGTTTGTTTCAGTTCATCTTCCAATTCATTATCGGTAAGGGAAACCGGAGCCATATTGTCAGACCATACTGTCCAGCTGATTCCTTTTTCGTCGGGATCTTTCATTGCTATATAACAGACACAATCCTCCTGATACTGCACCTGAAAATAAATTTTATCTCTCCAGTATCCCCTGTCTCTTAGAAACTTTAGTTCATTCTCCCTCAGAAACGAGACAAACTCCAATGCAGCTTTTTGGAAATGCGAATCCAACTTTTCGATTATGATAGCTTCTATATTTTTTTCAATCTCTTTCACAAGACACAGGGTAAGTTCATCAGAATTGATACACGGCTCATTCACTCCGCATACCTTTTCCTCATAATAGCATCCCCTTCCGTCAGGAATATAGCCTCTCCCTGCATATAGTCTGTGAGCGCTTCCGAAGGTACTGTTCAATCCTACATCAAGATATACTTTATCACTGTAATCGGCAGCAATCCTCTCCGCTATATCCATCAATCTGCCCCCGATTCCCCTCCGGCGGAATCTCTCCGGCACATACAGATCCACAATTCCCGGATAGCCTCGGTTGCCGAGCCCTCCCCATTTACAGCGGTAATACAGGTACACATATCCTGCCATCTGTCCCTGGCAGAAAGCGATCAGCCCTGTGCACATCCCACTCCGGATATGGCCTGCCTGTTTTTCAAAATACCCGGCCGTTTCCTCAGGATTTTCCGCCTCCCCGCTCAGTTCAGCTATATCCGTTTCTTCCATATCCCTTATCATAAGGCTTTCCGCCTGATAGTATATCATATATCCCTACATCCTTTTCACTAGAGCGTGTTTGAAAAATGCTTTCTTCGGAATGTGCAGACCGGTGGAATGATTTTTCAAACACGCTCTAAGCCTTATTCATCATCAGCTTCGTCATGGCCTGATTCAGGCCGTCCACGGTCAGCTTATACATGGAAAAGAGTTCCTTCACCGCGGTCTCCGCTTCTCTCCATGGTGCTCTGCCCGGAGCCATCTTGGGATTCAGCCAGACCACCTTCTTATACTTCTTCTTCACCAGCTTCAGCCATTCATAACCGGACAGGCCGCCGTTAGGCCCCCGGTAATTTCCGGTATCCGAATACAGCTCTTCCGGTGCCATGG
>JAIEKC010000292.1:0-19718 GCA_029064505.1 Acetatifactor sp. | reverse complement strand
ATATGCGCCAGAAAACTGTTATTGTATGTCACTTTTACAAAGAGATCGTCAGCTCTGTTCTGATAGATCATGGTCAGCTCTCCCCGGGATATCATGGTATGAATGGCTATCCGCCCCTGAATGTCCTGAATATGAGATCATTATACCACTCCCATATCCAGACCGCAATATTTGACACAGGAAAGCTGTATCATGGTATTGAAGAATACTGCCGCCGTAAGTTACAATGGAAACAGTAATTGCGGTATATGAAATACTTTCATGTACCGGTCGGACAGGAACAACTGACCGCAACAACAGAAAGGCAGGTAAAGGTATTATGACAGGTAACATTTGGAATGCGGATTCCGGTAACGGGAGTTATCGCAATCCCGTACTCTATGCGGACTACTCGGATCCGGATGCGATCCGCGTGGGGGAGGATTATTTCATGATCGCTTCCAGTTTCTGCAACGCTCCGGGACTTCCTCTTCTTCACTCAAAGGATCTGGTAAACTGGAAGGTAGTGAACTATATCATCGACAAGATTCCGGAAGAACGCTACAAGGCTCCCATTCACGGCTGCGGTGTGTGGGCTCCGGCTATCCGGTACCATGAGGGAGTATATTATGTCTGCTTCCCCATGCCTGATGAGGGAATTTACATGAGCACCGCCACAGACCCTTTCGGGAAATGGTCCGAGCCGGTAAACATCAGACCCGGCGCAGGATGGATCGACCCCTGCCCGTTCTGGGACGACGACGGAAAAGCATACCTGGTAGCCGGAGTGGCGAAAAGCCGTATCGGCTACAAGAGCGTCCTTCATATGGTGGAAATGCAGCCCGACGGAATGGGGCTGATCGGTGAGGAAGTCAAAATATTTGACGGAAATGAAAATGATCAGGTAACTATTGAGGGGCCCAAGATGTATAAGCGCAACGGATGGTATTACGTCTTTGCACCGGCCGGCGGCGTGAAGACCGGATGGCAGACCGTACTTCGTTCCAGGAACGTATTCGGCCCTTATGAGTATAAGGTGGTGATGCGTCAGGGCGACAGCGTGGTAAACGGACCGCACCAGGGCGCATGGGTGGATACCGTCACGGGAGAAGACTGGTTCCTCCACTTCCAGGATGTCTATGCGGCAGGGCGCATTACCCATCTCCAGCCCATGAGCTGGAAAGAGGACTGGCCCATCATAGGCATTGCCAGGGAAGGCAATGATTACGGTGAACCGGTAATGGAATATCGGAAACCCAATGTAGGCACGGTAATTGCGGAAATATGCGAACCTGCCGCTTCCGATGATTTTACCGGCAGTCAGCTGGGATTACAATGGCAGTGGAATGCAAATCCCGAAAAGAAATGGTATGAACTGACAGGAAACAGTCTGAAACTGAATGCCATCTCCAAAAGCACTGTCTACGGCGATATGCCCAATCTGCTGTTACAGAAATGGCCTGCTCCGGAATTCAGCTGCGTGACCAGACTTGACCTCTCCCACCTTGGAGAAAAGGATGAGGCAGGCGTGATCTCCATGGGTACCAGCTATGGTCTCGTCACCTTCAAGAGAGAGGACGGACAGCTTGTTCCCCGCTTTATCACCGGCGTTCAGAAATACGGAAAGATCCTGCCGGATCTGACGGAAGAAACCGAAAATCCGCTTCCCGCTATCTCTTTCGACTCAGCGGGGGAAATTTATGTAAAATACACGGTTAAGCGCACAGGTACAAGGGATCTGAATGAAAACGAAAAGAACTTTCCTCTGGAACTTGTGACT
Source organism: Acetatifactor sp. (assembly GCA_029064505.1). Classification (GTDB taxonomy): domain Bacteria; phylum Bacillota; class Clostridia; order Lachnospirales; family Lachnospiraceae; genus Acetatifactor. The sequence continues at coordinate 17,959 of JAIEKC010000292.1, read as the reverse complement.
CTGGAATACAGCACCGATGGAAACGACTACCGGACTGCCGGAGAGATGACAGCAATGCCCGGACGCTGGGTAGGCGTCAAGAACGGCGTATTCTGCTCTTCCGCCGGGACAGAAAGTACGGGATATGCTGTTGTGGATTCCGTAATATATAAGAGATAGCGGTAAACCGGCACAGGAGGGTTAAGCACCCTTCTGTGCCGTACAGACACAAAGTCGCTAATATGCAGGAGAGATGCTTACGTGCCCTCTTTAGCAGCGCAGAAATGAGGATCAAAATGCGAAGTCATTATCAAAACCCGGTTCAGAGAGGCTTTTTCCCTGATCCGTCCGTAGTGCGGGTAGGTGACGATTATTACATGGTAAATTCCACTTTCCAGTATTTCCCGGCCATACCCATCAGCCACTCAAAAGATATGGTTCACTGGCATATCATAGGTCATGCCGTCACAGACCCGGATGAACTGGATCTGCAGAACATCAGGGACTCTCACGGTATATGGGCGCCAGACATTTCCTACCACAACGGAAAGTTCATCATTATGGCTACCCTGCGGCTCAACGCGGACGGTAAGCGGGACAATAACGTCATGCGGAGACAGCTTGTAGTCACATCCGATAAGCCCGAAGGACCCTACAGCAAACCCTGCTGGATTGAGGTGGACAGCATCGATCCGTCCCATTTTGTGGACGACGACGGAAAACATTATATGGTGATCAGCCCCGGCATCCATCTGGTACCGCTGAATGGTGACTGTACAAAGGTCATCGGCAAAACCATCCAAGTATGGCCGGGGACGGGAGAACCCTGCCCTGAGGGCCCGCATCTGTTAAAGCGGGGAAAATATTATTACGCAATACTGGCGGAGGGCGGTACCGGATACGGACACGGCATTAATGTAGGCCGTTCCGAAACGCTGACCGGCCCCTATGAACCGTCGCCCTATAATCCCGTTATGCGCCAGTTCGATCCCGAGGCGCTGATCCAGCGCACAGGCCACGGCAAACTGGTACAGACCCGGGACGGCGACTGGTGGGTGTATTATCTCATGGGAAGAGCCAATCAGGGACATTACACCACCATCGGAAGAGAAACCGGCATGGATCCCGTCACATGGCTTGCAGATGACTGGTTTATCGTCAATGACGGAAAGGGACCCAGTACACGGCAGACGGCACCCGGACTTCCCCAATGTGCTTACGAAAAGTGGACCAGGGATGATTTTGACAAAGAGGAACTGAATCTAAACTGGGAATTCGTCAGGAACCCCGCCAGGGGAAGCTATTCTCTTACCGAGCGCCCCGGATACTTCCGGATCTGGACCAACGACGGCCAGCTCTGGGAGATACGGTCTAAGAACACGCTGGTAAGACGGGAACAGGAATTGAGCTACACCGCCTCCGCAAAGCTGGACTTTTACCCCTCCAGAAACGGAGAACAGGCGGGACTGACCTGCTATTACAGCACGGCTACTTACGCCAGATTTTCCCTTTGCTATGAAGAGGGCAGGAAGCTTCAGCTGGTCATCAACCGTAACCACGGCGAGGAACTGATCGCCTCCGTGGACAGGGTCAGAGAGCAGAGTGTATTCCTGAAAGTGGAGACAGATAAGCTTACCAGAAGCTTTTTCTACAGCTATGACGGGCAAAACTGGACTTTGGCAGGTGTCCTCGAGAACTGCATTTATCTCTGCGACGAGGGTGTGCCCGGGGACCGCAAACGCCACACCGGCACAATGGTAGGCATCTACGCCAATAACGGCGGCTGCGGCACCCGTATTCCGGCTGACTTTGATTACTTTGAGTATCAGGATTAAGATTTCCGTAACCCAAAGGTACCAGAGCGTGTCTGACCGCAGCCATTCTGCAGAAGACGGGACGGAAGTTGTCGTGAACGGAGGGAACAGTGACGAAGTACAGTTCAGACAGTTCAATGACCGGTCTGAACTGTCACTATACAGGCTCATTGAGGCAGAAAAGTACTTTACACCTCATGAGCCTTTTGATATAATACATGTACAAAAAAGAATGATTTTTTCATTCGACAGAAAGGTGGCTTACGTGTGATAATTTGTATTCCTCGCATTCGCACCCGTATCCAGGGGCGATAAAAAGCAGATATGCTTTCTCATGTAAATGGGGCTTTTTTTGCGTGCGAATACAATTGTCATAAGTTATGGAGCAGATATGGATAATACCGTATCTGTTTGATATGTCTTATTGTATAGTTTTGGCAGGAAGATTTCCGTTTCGGAGATGCTTTCTGCTTTTTTTGCCTGTTTTTTTGAACGATCCGAAACAGCCAGACTGCCTCAGATCATATGAGAAGTGGGCAGGAACGGCTACAAATCAAATGGAGGTAAAACTATGCAGCAAGACAAAAAGCAGTCCGGAACCAACTACAGGGCACAATTATCGGATTCACAAAATTTTATAACCAGTCAAAAACTGATCCGCAGGATCATTGATCTGAGCAATATCAGCAAAAAGGATACCGTGATCGAGATCGGAACAGGAAAAGGGCATTTGACGGAAGCCTTATGCCAAAGAGGAGGCAGCGTCTGCTCCGTTGAGCTTGACCGGAAGTTGTATGAGAAAGCAAAAGTAAAGCTGTCACCGTTTTCCAACTTACGACTGATCCAGGGAGATTTCCTGAAATACACCCTTCCTGCAAGGGGAAATTATAAGGTTTTTGCCAATATCCCTTATTTCATCACCACACAGATTATCGACAAACTGACAAATGCCCCCAATCCCGCCACGGACATCTGGCTAATCATGGAGAAGGGCGCTGCGAAAAGATTCACAGGTGCTGCAAAGGAAACCGAGAGATCACTGCTCCTCAAGGTAAACTGGAACATGAAGATATTATACCATTTCCGAAAAGAAGACTTCCATCCCATGCCCTCTGTGGATTCCGTCCTGGTGTATTTCTCCAGAAAGGCAACAGCGGATCTGTCGAAAAGTGAATGTGCCGCCTTTCAGAAATTCATTGCTCATTCCAGGAAATACGGTTTTGGCAGAAAAGGCAGTCTGCTCACCAGGCGGCAGGCGCAGACAGCATTGAAGCAGGCAGGACTTCCTCACGCCCATGAGGACGGCGTCACATTGTATATTCAATGGCTCTGCTTATTTCGATGCTATCAGCGTATATACGGCAGGAAAAGGATATAAAAGTTTATAAAAAATTAAAACACATAAGAGACAAACTGATCTACAATAAGTGTAGAATGATTGGGATACTTATCCAATATATTAGTATACTGAAAGATAAAACGAAGATCAGATCAAAATATTGATCCTGAGCGTCGAGGAGCGAAATATGTACCGTTTGTTATTAACATTGATCCTTACATTAACATATATGGAAACTGTATATCATATCGGTGCTGCGGGAATGCGGGAGATGAACCCGGTGCTGTCGATCCCCCTGATCCTGACACTGGCCGGTACGGAATTCTGTTTGGTATCCATAGGAAAACGGGCTGCAAACAAAGTTATTTTATGGCTTGTCCAACTGATTCATTTCTTCCTGTTTGCAAGCCAACTGATCTATATGCGCATTTTCACCCGGCCTCTTTTGTTTGCGGCGATCATAAACACCGGGGAAAAAGCCCTGAAAAATTACTGGCGGGAACTGCTTTATGCGGTGGCAGAGAATATTGCGCTCCTGCTTCTTCTGACTGTGCCGCTTTTTATTACGGGCATTTTACTGCACCGGCAGAAAGACTTTTTCGGCCTTCGGGAGAAAGAGGCAGTACGGAATATCCATCTTCAGGAGCGTATTGCGGGCTCGGCTGCCATGGGAACAGGCATGATTGCAATGTGGGCCGTATTACTGACCGGATATCTGGGCAGTTATGATTATTATCAGGACTATCAGGGATTTTACGATCCGGGGTACGTGGCGAAGACCTTCGGAGTACTGGCATCTGTCCAGAGAGACTGCATGGGAGATATGCTGCCGGAGACGGAATTACAGACCGGCGCGGCAATGATCCCGGATCCCATACCTCTCATACGCGGGACAGGCGGATCGTTCGTACAGATACCGGAAAGATTCCCCGCCGAAATACCGGCTTTCAAAGAGACGGAACTGGAACTTACCGGCAATACGGACACTTCCCCTCAAACGCTGAACATTGATTTCGAAATGCTGAAAGAACTGACTTTCGATAAGGATCTGGACAGCCTGGTCTCTTATATGGAAGAAAGAACACCCTCGAACAAAAATATATATACGGGAATGTTCCGGGGATACAACCTTATCTACCTGACTGCGGAAGGATTTTCACCCTATGCGGTCTCCCGGGAGCTGACCCCGACCCTGTACCGCCTTTCCCACTCAGGCTTTGTAGCGGAAAATTACTATGTACCTCTGTGGCAGACAAGTACCAGTGACGGTGAGTATGTAAATCTCATGGGGCAGATTCCCTCTGGTCAGTTCAGCATGAGGAAATCCGCAGCTTATGAACAGCCCTACTCCCTGCCGGCATACTTTGCGGCGGAAGGCGTCAAAAGCTTTGCCTACCACAATAATACATTGGATTATTATGACAGACATTTAAGCCACCTGAATCTGGGATATGATTTCAAAGCCTGCAAATTAGGTGACCTGACCGGTCCCGAATGGGAAAGTCAGGTATTTGAGATGGAAAATGCGGACCGCTGGCCGGCCTCCGATCTGGATATGATCAAAGCAACCGTTCCTGAATATATCAGCGAAGAACGGTTTCACGTATATTATATGACCGTTTCCGGACATATGAATTACAATTTCACCGGAAATGCCATGTCCATAAAGAATAAAGACGCTGTGGCCGATCTTTCGTACAGTGAAGAGGGAAAGGCTTATATCGCATGCAATATAGAGCTGGATAAGGCATTGGAATATCTTCTTGCCGAACTGGAGAAGGCCGGCAAGCTGGAACATACCGTGATCGCTCTGAGCGCGGATCATTATCCCTACGGAATGAAACCGGAAAATTATGAAGAACTGGCAGGAACGGAACTGGCAGAGTCCCTGGAAATATACAGAAATACGCTGATTCTGTGGAATTCCCAGATAAAGGAGCCGGTGACGATCCAAAAACCCTGCGGAGCCATGGATCTGCTGCCCACACTGTATAATCTGTTTGGTTTTCCCTATGACTCCAGGCTCTTCGCCGGAACGGATATGCTCTCGGACAGCGAAGGATTGGTTATTTTTGCCGACAGAAGCTTTATTGCCGAAGATATGTCCTATAATAAAGTGACCGGGGAGACCGTCAGCAATACCGGAGAAGCTGTGGATGAAGAGTATGCTCGACAGATGAAACAGCAGGTGCGGCAGCTCTACAATTATTCAACCGGCATTCTGGATCTGAACTTCTTTCACTATGTGGAACAGGCTGTGAAATAAGGGGCATTCCCACATCCAAAGCTTTTATCATGCAAGTGATAAAGCTTTGTCGGACTGGAGACACAGATACTTCTTGTACAGCAGATATATAATGCGCTTGAAAATTGATCCACCATTTTTCTGACTTATCGCTCACGGAGATCAACAGCTCCGGCATCTTCACCTTGAAAAGGAGTATGGCATGAAAAGTATTAACAGCATGAAAAACGCCTTTCTCACCGCAGGAAGCTATACCATTACCCATATTCCCAACAGCTGCATGGTTAAGATACTGAGTCTTTTTACGCTTGTCAAAGTTCCCGGAAAACAGATAAGTGAAAATCTGTCCGCCAATAAAAAAATCCTGGCGGCATCCGCAGAAAACTCCGGATTTTTTAAACCCGGCCAATTTATCGAGAATCAAAATGACTGGGAAAGTATCCGCTTCGGCCTGTCCACAATGAAATATTCCGGTTGTGAGATCATGGCGGTGTACAATGCCCTGTTGGATCTGGGAAATAGCATGACGGCAGGAAACATGGCGGAACTGATCGGCGAATTTGAGAAAAAAGGAGCCGAGTTAAACGGTAAATGGGGATGCTCCCCTAAATCCATCTACAAATACTTTCTCCGGCAGGGATATAGGGCAGTCATGACCACCGACACTGCTCCGGATGTCATAAACGTGGTTGGAGAAAACAGTGATTCCATAATAATTACGGCATACAATGACCGAAACGATATCCGCAAAATGATACATACCATCAGCGTTACGAAAGAAGACAGCGGAAACTATACTCTTCACAATGCCTACAAGCGGATCAGCGGCCGCTATGCCGCATACAGCGGAAATGATTCTATTAAAAGCCTGCATGACGCTATCGGCGCTATATCTCAGGGACAGGCAGCCCCCATATGTGTGATTGGAATCAGCAGACCATAGAACATGGCTCTATGCTCGTGCAAACAGCAGCATAAAGCCAGCACAAGCTGACTTGGCCCATTTCTCGCGGGAATAAATATAAATGAATCCGCCCGCGCACCTGCTGTATGAAGACCTGCCCCTGCACCTTGCACTTGACTGGTATCATTCACGATCATGCACACCACCTGCAGGGAATATGTCTGTGAACACTGGTACTCTGCAGGATTACAAGCGGTAAGATCGGTTATAGTAATATCTGTGACTTTGCAGTATGCTTATATACGATATCATTAAAGCAGGAAAGGAATGCTGTTGCTATGGAAACATATCCGGAATTTCTGGTCAGAATTGATTCATTCGAACAAAAGGAAATACATTATGGAAACAGCTATTTCAAGGGGAATCCGTCCATCGCACAAAAGGTTGACAGGGATAATTCCTTTAGAGATTTCTACGGAGATACCATTGTTTTCGTGCTGGATGATGCTGTGAAAAAAGCCTTAGCAATTCCCCCTCTCTGCGGGATGTGGCAGAGGAAATGTTTGATAATGAGCTGAAAGTAATAGAAAACGCAGAAAAAATACAAAAATATGGAAATGCACCGATCAGAATGAAGAGTAAATACATCTTTAATATGGTTGATACCAGTCTGGGTTTAGGATTATATCCTGCCGATGAAGATGAATACCAAAGACTAATGAATTTATACAGTGTTTTCGATACTGTAAAGAAATCAGATTATCGGTTTACGCCACATATCACATTGGCTTATTACAGTATTGATGGATTTGACCTTCAGGCTGCCAGGCATTTAGAAGATATTGTCAGTCAGCTTAACAGCAATGAGATGGACATAGAGCTGAATATGCACTATCTATACTATCAGAAATTCAGAAGCATGAACGATTATATTGACATCATTCCTTTAGCCGCATATCAAAGTACTCGTTGAATACCTCCTGTTACCATCTCATAGTCCGGATGATCTACGGAGGTATGAGAAATTTTTCAACAAAAAGAACCCACTTCAGCGCCTGCCTGAATTCGTGGATTCTTTTCATTACTGCTGGTGGCCGGACTTGAACCGGCACGGGGTTGCCCCCGAGGGATTTTAAGTCCCTTGCGTCTGCCTATTCCGCCACACCAGCTGACTCAGCATGAAGTCCGCTCTGCGAACTCACATTGCATACCCGGAAAAACGGAACCTCCTGTGGCATGCAAATGGATGGAGGTGGATTCGAACCACCGAAGCAATTTGCAGCAGATTTACAGTCTGTCCCCTTTGGCCACTCGGGAATCCATCCATGTTAGCGTATCATTCTAAACACAATACCCTGACAATGTGAAATTGTAGCACAGTTTTACACAAATTGCAAGACCGATTTGCAGAAATGTAGCTTTTATAGTAACAGCTCGTAACAGTTCAGTCCTCTTTCGCATGCAGACTGTAATACGTCCATCCGATCAGCATAGGGATTGCTGCCACTGTAGGCAGCTCGTATCGTATGGCGCCGGCAAGAGGCGAGGCCAGGCACACCAGCACATTCATTATACTGGGAACAAACAGGATCAGCGCACCGAACTTCCGATGCTTCCACAGAAGCAATATCAACACCAACAGGATCCATGTGTACATTCCCGGCGTACAGAGATATTTAAAGAGCGGCAGCGCCAGGCTCAGATGCCATATCTGCACCAATACGATCGATAAATCAGGATCAAACACATGATGAATCCCCAGTTCCCGGTCATAAGCATAATAATCACCCTCAAGGCCGATCCATGCCTCTATATTCTGGGACACCGGAGCCAGATAGCCATATCCTTTATTGATAAAGGCAGACACGTAGCATCCGGGATGCTTCCAGAACATCTGAAACCACACCTTGAAATACTCCCCAAGGTCCGCACCCCTGTAGTAATACTTGACAGGGTCGGAGATCACCGGATCATAGCCCGCCATTCCTTCCACACTCAATACACGATCGATGACTTCCCTCTCATACTCCGTCAGCTCGTCGCCATAATACACCACATACCTTGCCGTCTGCTGAAAGGGTATGCTCAATGCCTCCGCCGGAGAAGGCTTTGCCATGTCCAATACGGAATAGTACAGTCCCTCCGTGATGCCGCCGTAGACCAGCACGGTAGCCAGCAATACCAATAATACCCTTTTCCGGTCCTGTTTCTTCAACCAGACTGCCAACATTGCCAGCGTCGGCACAATGGCATAAATTCCGTTATTTCGAAGCAGTGATGCCAAAATGCTGAAGACAGCCAGCAGGATGCCATCCTTCACACCACAGCTCCTCTTCCGGATCACTTCCAGCAGGAACACCGCCTGCAAGGTTGCCGCTTCCGCATAGAGCAGATCCTTCTCAAACCACTGGGCATACGTCCCCCAAAAGGGCGAAAACGCAAAAAACAGAATTCCCACACTGCACCACCTTGCGGAAATTCCCAGATCCAACAGCTTCTTCATACTATATGCAAATATCCATGCACCCACACAGGTCTGAAAAAAGCAATACAGAAAGAAACCAAAGTTCGCATCCGCCAGAAAACGCCCGGCAGAAAACAGGATTCCCATGATCAGCGACGACAGCGGAGGATGTCCGCCGGCCCAATCCGCATCTCCCAGAAACTGCTTTAACTGCAGATTCCCGTCCGGACAGCTCGTGCCGGGATAATTCATCAGAATCCAGAACAGCCAGCCGAGAAAGATGACCAGAAATCCGAACAGCAGAAAATGCTTTCTGCCAAAAGCCATCTCCGCCCCTGACTTCGCCCCGGCTTTTACATCCCCATTCATTTTCGTGCCGGTCACAGTATTTTTTATTCCGGAAGCACCACATCCTGCAGCGGCCACATCACTGTCCTTTGCAGTCTCTTCTTTTTCCAGAAGAAAATACAGACTCCGGATCGTCAGATAGATGAGCATCCAGAATCCGCAGATGCAAAATATTGATAATGTCCATTGAAACCCGCTTCCCAAGATCAGTACCGGGCTGTTGAATTTCTTAAAACTGATACAGGTCACCAGGAGCACTGACAACAGCAGCGCAAGGATCCCCGTTCCCTGATCGATCCATTTTTCTTTTGAAAATACATGGTCAAACAGCTTCCACACCGCAAACAGCACCACCAGATCCACAAAGTCCATCGGCGTAAAGCTGTTATACAGTTTATTCAGGTTGTTGAGCAGCAGGGAATCCGGGAAGCCGCCTCCACTGATCTCATACTTGTAGTGCAGGGTAAACACCACCACACATGACAGCAGAAACGTAATTATCCTGCCATATCTGCCCGGAAAACCGGAATTATCTGACTGCATGGACTGATCCTCTTCCATAACCTTATCTGCCTTCTGCAAAAATCATCCTCCTTCACAGCATTTAGTAACACTGTTTTTCTCTGGGTATTATACTCTTATTTCACTTTCTATGCAAGAAGGATCAGAAACAGATCGGTGTCACATCCGCTTTAAGAGGCTCCATTTTATAGTCAGGAAACTGATCGATCAATTGATTCAGGCAGAGTCTGGTATTATAGACGATATCATGGGCCAGCATTACCACTTTCCTTCTCCCCAGCGTACTTTCCCTTGCATTCTGCAACAGCTGCTCGGGAGTAGAACTGCTCACCGCATCCTCCAGGCTGGCATTCCAGTCAAAATAAATGAATCCTCTCTCCGTCATGGCCCGTATTATATCTTCATGGATATCCGCATTATAGGCATTGATGCTTCCGCCGGGGAAACGGAACAATTGTACTTCCACTCCCGTGACTTCATATACCGCATCATAAGCCTCCTGAAAATCCGCAAGATAAGCATCCACACTGGCATACACTTCCTCATATTCATGACGGTTACAATGTATTCCTATGGTGTGTCCCTCGTCCACGATCCTGCGGGCGATCTCCGGATGCCTGCGCACATTCTCTCCCACTACAAAAAAGGTCGCCCTGATCCCTCTCTCCTGCAAAATGTCCAGCACTGCAGCCGTATTTTCTTCAGAGGGGCCGTCGTCAAAGGTCAGGTACATGGTCTTGGGATGAAAATAACAGTCTATATTCCCGGCAATGCCTGCCGCCAGCTGCTCCTGATACTCATCGCTGCTGATAGCGTTGCGCTCCGCCGTATTGGACAGGAAAGATGTTTCTATGAGGCAGGAAGGCATGGAGGTCTCCCGGATGACATAGAGATCCTGACTCTGCTGCAATCCTCTGTCGTTTGCCCCGGTCAGTCTTACAGCGCCCATCTGCACCAGTTGTGCCAGCCTTCTGCTGTCATCGCAACAGGTACAATACCAGTTTGCGCCTTCCTCCTTCTCCGGGCAACCGCTGAACCACGTCTCGATGCCGGTTACGGAACTTTCCTTTTCCTCGCAGGCATTTTGATGGATGCTGATATAGAGATCACCTCCTGCGGCTTCCGCAATGTTCACTCTCTCCTCCAATGTCAGGGCAGTAGCATCGTCCTCTCTGGTAAGCACCGTCTCATAGCCCATATCTCTCAGCTTCTGTGCCAGTTTCAGAGCAATCTGCAGGTTCACTGTCTTTTCCGATACGTCTCTCCTGACACAGCCGTCGTCATCACCGCCATGGCCGGGATCAATGACAATGACAGGCACGGAGGGTTCTTCCTCGATCACTATGATATCATTTGCCGACACTGTAGGCGGCTCCGCCTGAGGCGCACCGGAAGAAAAGCTTTCTTCTCCCAACACCACCACGCCCTCCCGGGAAACAAAAATATTCTCTTTAAAAATACAGATCACTGCCAGTCCGATTGCCATCAATGTCATGAATACGGCAAAAAAGCATACTCCCTGATGAAGCAGCCTGGCCATACTGTCGTTGACGCATCCGGCGCTTCTATTCCGCATCCTGCTGTCAAAAGTTCTCACTCTCACCAGCTTTATGTCTTTGCCGTATACCTGTTTTCTGCCCAATTGTCTGTACATTCTGACCTCCGCTCGTCTGTCGTGTTATCTTTACACATTTTTCTCCTGTATCACGGCCGTCAGATATGCCTGTAAAATCAGAAAAAGCTTCCCCGCAGCCGATATAAACAGCATACAGGGAAGCTCCATCATCTTTTCATATTTTTAGCATAAAAGTGTCATCTTTTTTCCATAAAAGTTGCATCATTTGAAGGCTGAACCGTCAAGATCGGCATAACACCTTTTTCACCTTGAAATCTTCAGAAACAACTCATTGATTCCCTCGTAAAACCCCACCGTCACAACCGTATTTCCCTCCTCCATACCGGTAAAGCTGTACTTTTTAAAGTAGGGTGTGGTCTCGGACAGCGGGTTGGCGGCTTCGTACTCCTGAGGTTCTCCCAGCCCCATATACTCGCTCCAGATCCGGATGATCTCATCCGGGTCAATATCCTTCCACTCCAGATTCGTCCTCACATAAAATTCGTAAATTTTACCGGTATCCGCATCCACATACGCATCCAACAGACGATTTTCCTTATTGGCATTCTGCTTTTGTGAAGCAAAGCTGATCTTCCAGACCAGCACATTATTTCGAGGTTCCGGGACGTCAATAGCGGAATACACAACCGCACTGTAAGAATTTGCCGACACGGACTGTATCTCCTGAGGCAGTATTCCCAGCTCCTTCAATTCCCGGATTCCCTGATCACAGAGCTCCAGACCCTCTGCCGCATCAATCTCCTGACCGGCGGAATCCTTGCGGTTCACCACAAAAGCATACGTTCCCGTCAGCCCCTGATAATCCAGATTTACAGAATCCACGCTGGTCATGGCATTTTGCTCACTCTCCGGCAGGATCTGATTATTCAGACACTTGGAGAGGATATACACCCTTTCATTATTGCTCATGGAATAACGATATCCCTCCGTACCGGTCTCCGTTTCTCTGACGTGAATCTGATTCAATACATTTCTGTCACGATAATTGGCCAATGCCTCTGGTCCCCAGACCGCCGTCGCTGCGATGATCACTGCCAGAGGGAGCAGCAGAATACTGATCTTCTTAATTTTCATGCGCTTCCTCCTTTACCCAGGGCAGACAGAAGCTGATGGAAGTGCCTTCCCCCACCCTGCTCTCTATATGCAACATGCTATTGTGGAGCCTTAAAATCTCCACACACAGCGCCAGCCCCAATCCGGCTCCGTTTTTGCTGCGGGACCTGGATTTGTCCACCATGTAGAAAGCTTCTGTCACCTTTTTCAGTTCTTCCTCAGGGATTCCCACCCCGTAGTCCCTCACCTGAAACAGATACCCCTCCTCGCGACAGGCGCCGTCCACTTCTATTACGTCTCCCTGATGTGAGGCCTTGCAGGCATTATCCACTAAATTCAGGAGTACCGATTTGATCAGATTAATCTCCCCGTGAACCGTTGCCGGTTCAAACATAATATCAAGCTGCTGTTCCGTATTTCCGTCAAACATATCCTGAAGATATTGAAACAGACTTTCTGCCGCCATGGGCTGGATCTCGATCTGCTCCCTCTTGGTGACAATAATATCCAGCAGACGAAAGGACATATTTTCCAGACGCTTTCCTTCTGTGTAAATATAATTGGAAGAAAGGAAATGTTTCTCCTCGTCCAGCTTTCTGGAACGGAGCAGATCCGCATACCCAATGATAGCCGTAAGAGGTGTCTTCAGCTCATGTGCAAACGCCGCAATAAAGTCCTCACGGGCCCGGATCTCATCCTGAAGCTCGCCGATGGTATCTTCCAGCACATTCGCCATACTGTTAAAATCCGTCGTTAAATGCCCCAGCTCATCACTGCTGATGATCTGGGCACGATAACTGTAATCTCCCTCCGCCATCTTCCTGGTAGCGCCCGCCAGAAGGCGGATGGGCTTTGTCAGCCAGAAGCATATCACATACATTACCACCGCGCAGCCGGCCAGCATCACTAAAGTCACTTTCCGGTAAACGGAAAATCCCATGCTCCTCTCCGCAAAAACCTCTGTCACATCCTCCATTGTCTCCAGATACAGGTGGCGGTCCATAACATTTACCATAGTACCCGTCTGAATATAATAATGCTCCCCCTGTTGTACCACCTGATACGCACCGGTATTCTCATCCACCTGAAGGATCAGCTCCACATCCTCCGGAAAACTTTCACTGGCATAGAGCATTTTCTTTTCTTCGTCGGACAGACGCAGCAGGCGTCCGGTTCCCTGTCCTCCGCCTTCCAGTTTGGAACCGATCTGCTCCACCGCATTATCCTGTAACACATCGTATTTCGTAGGAATATTCAGCGCCGCCGTCTCGAAGGCAAACTGCAGAATATTGCTGTCACTCATGGCCTGTCCGATTTCCCGGTTCAAAGCGGTCTCAAATACGAAATTGACAAAAAAGTATCCGCTGAAACCCAAAGCAGCCGCCATGATAATAATGGTCCACAACAGAATCTTATACAGAAATTTCATCCGTACTCCCAACCGTCCGCATCAACAGACTTATTTCTTTCCTCCGCCACGCTTATTTCCCGGTATCCCGTCGGATACAGGCATCCGGCGGCAGAGCCCGTTCCCTCTTAAATCTCTAGCCGATATCCCACCTTATAGACCGCCACCAGATTATCCTCCCAGCCCATCTTTCTGCGGAGTCTCTGTACATGAAGATCCAGGGTACGGCTGTCCGCCAGATACTCATCGCCCCAGACCTTCTCATACAGACTCTCCCGAAACAGGGCTATATTCTTGTTCCTCATAAACAGCACCAGAAGCCCATATTCCTTGTTCGTCAGAACCACCGGTTTCCCCGCCTTCAGAACCTTTCTGGCGTCTTCATCCACCACCACATCACCCGCCGTGAAAATGGTTTCCGTCTTATTGTATCGGCGGAGCACCACTTCCACGCGGGCCACCAGCTCCACCACATCAAAAGGCTTTACCAGATAGTCCTCCGCACCCAGCTTGAGCCCCTTGACACGATCCTTGACCTCATGCTTTGCCGTAATAAAGATCACCGGAACCTTTAAAGGTCTTATATACTCCATAATGTCATAGCCGTCCGCACCAGGAAGCATGATATCCAACAAGATCAGATCAAACTGTTCCGATTCGATGAGATCAATAGCCTGCAGCCCATCCTGCACCGATTTACAATCGTATCCCGCCGCCGACAGATTGATATCGATCAGATCACAGATCGGCTTTTCATCATCCACAATCAGTATCTTAATCATTCCTCTACTGTCCACCCCCAATATTCCCGTATCAGCTGTGTCAAGCCTTCTACGGTATCCTCTTCCGTACACTGATAAGTCTTCTCAAATTCCGTATCCGTCTCGAACCCGTCTGTCCGCTGATAGTAGATACAGCATTTGGTGTCGATCACGATCACGCCTCCCTCTTCGGAATAGCTGTATCGTCCCAACACCAGGATATCTTTCATCCCATCCCCGTCCAGATCACGGCATGCCATACCCTTCAACGCGTACAGATTGTCGTAATCTCCCATGGGCTGAAAGCTCCACACGATATAACCCTGCTCATTGACCAGATAGATCATGAAAATATCATAATCCGCCATTCGTATGACACCCGGCACCACCTGCAGCCGTCCCTGCTTTTCAAAAGTTCTGAAATAATTCTGTTCCTGGATCACATGAAAACCCCTGCGCTGCAGCTCGTCCAGCGTGGTTGCCGTGTAAAGCACCTCCGTGGAATTGCCGTCCCGGACATAGGAGACGATCACATCAATACTCTTATTCATGCTGAACCGATTGATCTTGTCGGAGATCCGCCAGTCCCGGTAAAAACCGCCGTCCCTCTGAAACAGCACATCCCCCACCTTATAGGTCTTTCCCGCATAGTCTCCCACATCATTGACGCAGTCCGTGATCAAAATGATATCTGTCTGTCCATCCTTGTTTACATCCTGAAACGAAACTGCCGCCAGATCCCTGGTGGGCTGCTTCATCTCTCCCAGATAACGGTTATTCGTCTCCAGCTGATTCGTCTTGTACAACACATTTCCGCTGCCGTCCATGATCAACAGCGCCATTCGACGGTATAAGCTGTCCATAATGGGAAGAAAAGTGACCTCCTCCTCTCCAAAGCTTTCCAAAAGTACAGGAAAGCTCTGATCTTCTATGGCGTAAAATCCCTGTTCTGACACATCTTCCGCCCTTTCAATGGCGGCAAACCGCTCCTGATAATCCTCGTATTGACGGATAAGCTGTTCCAGATCGTCCTGTGCCGCCGCCTTCGTGGAAGACAGGCTTAAGCCACAGACACAGACCGTCAGAGCTGCGAACACCCCTATCTTTTTCACAGGCATTGCTCCTTTCCATGAGGTAAAAAATACTGGCTCCACATCATCTGCAAAGCCAGTATAACTTATAAATGCATCATTTTTGCTACACGGTCACACGCTTTTCAAAATAACCGCGCAGGTTTTGGGCAGTTCTATCATGATCTTGCCCGCATTTACCTCATATTCCCGGCCATTCAGATGATAGCCGCTCTCATCCGTCTGTATCAGCGTCTTCACCCTGCCTACTTTGGGTATTCCCAATTCCCAGACAAATACTCTCTTGGTAATAGGATGGTTGTTGTTATTCACCAGGATCATACATTGTCCGTCTTTATGAAAGCGCCCATAGGCGAGATAATTGTAGTCACTGTCCAGATATTTCAGTGAGCCTGTCCGCAGTTCATTATTTTCCCTGCGCAAGCGGATGATATCCCTGTGAAAAGAGAGCAGCTCCTGATCCTCATGTCCCCACGGATAAGTACGCCTGCTGTCCGGGTCTGTGAAACCGCATACACCCGCCTCGTCTCCATAATAGATTGTAGGCGCTCCCATCCAGGTCATCTGTATCATGACGGCCTCCATGAAAACGGCTTTATTGATGTCCTGATTCGCCGCCTCCGATCCCATAGTGCTGACTCTTCCCACCTTATGGTTGGTTCTGGTCAGAAAGCGGGAGTGATCGTGATTTGACAGCTCGTTCATCGCCACCTGCCAGCTGGGCATGGTAAAACTCGCCGTATGATGCTGCATGGCACCCCAGAATGATTCCGAATTGCCCAGCAGATCTTCACGAAAATCGTCGCTGTGCTTCTCCATACCTGTCAGGAACCAGGTTACAGGTTCCATAAAGGCATCATAGTTCATGACTGTGTCCCACTCATTACCTTGCAGCCAGTCACGCGTATTCCCGTAATGCTCCGCAAGGATAATGGCATTGGGATTCGCTTCCTTCACCACACGACGGAACTCCTGCCAGAAATGATGGTTGAAATCCTGGCTGTGTCCCAGATCCGCCGCCACGTCCAATCTCCACCCGTCAGCGTTGTAAGGCGGGGAGACCCACTTTCCGGCAATATCAAGCACATAATCCGTCAGCTTCTGAGAGCCCTCGTAATTCAGCTTCGGCAGAGTGTCATGTCCCCACCAGCCGTCATAGCTTCCATTATAGGGCCACTGGTTCTGGTCATGGAACTGGAAATATTCCCTGTAAGGGCTGTCAGCGCTTACATAGGCTCCCTTTTCATAGCCCTCCGCGTTTTCATAGATACGTTCCCTGTCCATCCACTTATTAAAGGATCCGCAGTGGTTAAAGACACCGTCAAGGATCACTTTCATACCGCGTCTGTGGGCTTCCTCCACCACCTTGACGAACATTTCATTGCTCGCCTCCAGATTGGCAGGATTGGTGACACGATTGATATAACGGGTAGCTTCGCTGTTCTGCTGGTTATGTTCCGGCAATAATTCGCCTCTGTCGTCCACGATCTTACCAAAATGAGGATCTATATAATCATAATCCTGAATATCATATTTATGATTGGAAGGAGAGACAAACAAAGGATTAAAATAGATCACTTCCACCCCCAGGTCCTGAAGATAATCCATCTTGTCCAAAACGCCCTGCAGATCGCCTCCGTAAAATTCCCGAACATCCATCTGCGCCGGGTACCGTCCCCAGTCCTCCACACGATTCACAGGTTTGTTAATATACAAGTATTCATTGGTCAGCACATCATTTGTGGTATCCCCGTTACAGAAGCGATCCACATAAATCTGATACATAACGGCTCCCTTTGCCCAGTCAGGAGTCTTAAAGCCGGGAATGATCGCAAAATCATAATATTCATTGACCTCCTGTACCAGTCCTCTGGTATCATAAAAACACCGCAGTCTGCCTGTCAGTATCTCAAAATGATAAGTCGCCTTTTCCTGTCCCAGCTGTAACTCGAAGGTATAATAATCAAAATTACCTTCTGTTTCCGCCTTATACATCAGATGACGCTCACCCTTGTAGACCAGGAGAACTCTGTCCACATTATTCTTCGCGGTTCTGAACTTTATGGTAACCCGGTCAAATGCCTCCGGCTCATCAGGACTGATATAATTGCCTGTGGTATCCGAAAAAAGCGCGCGTTTATTAAAAACCGGACGCATGGTAGAAATATACTGTCTGTTATTTTCAAGCAGCTTTATCTTTTCCAAATCCAAACTCATTCGCGTATCCAATCTCCTATACTTATCATAAAATGGACCTTACTTCTATTGTACTGAAAACAGCGTCCTAATTCAACACTTTTTTTCAGGGCAGTAAAAAGATGAAAATTGTAACATTAAATGCGAAAGGAAGCGAAAGCCTCCCGACGCATTATTTTTTTACCACAAAACGGGCAAC
>JAIEKC010000291.1:0-8610 GCA_029064505.1 Acetatifactor sp. | reverse complement strand
GTGTATATACTCCTCAAACACATCAAATTCCTTCTCTGACGCATGGGCATTGAGATATTTGCATGCCGCTCTGGGCTGTGTCTTCCAGTCATCAAAATGATTCATGCACATCATAGCCTCCACCACCATTCTCTCCACAACCCCTTTGGTCTTATCTTTCTCGGAATAGCCGGTGCATTCCACGAAAAATCTGCTGTCCAGGATCCTGCGGATACGATGCGCATACCTGTCAATATAAGTAAACGCTTTCTGATCGGTATTCATGGCGACATGATTATTGTAACGTTTGATATATCTCGAGATCCTGGCGCTGTCACAGCATTCATGTATGACCGTTTCAATCTGATATTCATCAAACTTTTCCTTTAATTCCTCAGGGAGCTTTTCATATGTTTTGTTCTTTATGTCAAATACCGCGTCCTCATATGCGATCTCTCCCTCCTGATCCACAATCTTTTTCTTATAGGGAATCCGTGAATTCTCAACGGAAGAGGTGATCTTATAATTCATTTCCCTGAATTTCCTCAGGGCAGCCGTCCTGCAGCCGCCGTCCACAATATGAAGCTTCGTATCCTCTTCCTCTCCCAGAATGATGGGCGGAATATAATCATCTGTCAATACCGTAACGATCAGCTCGTTGATCTGTTCATTATTCCAGACAAAGTTCCTCTGGACATCCGCATTGTTATCAATATCGCCCTTTCTGATCTTTTTCAGATACATATCCAGCGTATATGTATGTTTACGTGGTCTTGCCATGAAAAATCCCTCCAGTCCTTTCCTCATTGCATGAATAACACTTATCCCCTATAGTACGGAAACATTTCTGTATGAATGAATCGCTTCACAGCACTCCGTATATTGCTTTGCACTTATGTGTAATTCCTCTCTGATCTCATTGGGAAGATAGCCTACGGAATGAAGTTTCAGCACTTCCTTCTGCAGCTTCGAAAGCCTGCTGAGGTATAACAGCATCCTTCTGCTGTAGCTCTCCTCACTGTTCTCAAACACCTCTCTCTCAATGGAGAAATCATCCGCGATGATATCTCCCAGAGTAATCTCCTCCTCCTCATCCACAGGCGTATCTATGGAAACCGAGATTCTGTCCGCTTTGCGCTTTTCCCGGTTTCTTCTTGTTATTTCCGTTTTGATCCTTTTTGACAGGCAGGAATACAAAAAGGCCTCAAAAGACTGCGAACTGTCATACCGTTTCATGACCTCCACAAACACTTCATTTGCAAGGGAATAGAAATCGTCCATATCCTTGTCCAAAATACCGCCGAATTTCAATAAAATTCTGTCTACGATCCCATGAAGCTTTCTTGCGTTATCTGCATAATATGCCGTCAATATCTGTTCCATAGTAAATACTCCTCTTCTCCCGCTGAAATATCGTGACAAACACAAAATTCCTCCGATTGCCTGTCTTAAATACCGCCGCCGTTTGTATGATAAAATAAGCTTTTTGTACTTCATCGCCGTCGGTAATTATCAGTATAGAATGTATGTTCGTATTTGTCAATAGGTTTCTCGAACAAATGTTTGTAAACTGAGACCATGGAATTCCTTTTATAACTCTTTAAGCAATTTCCATTAAGCGTTTTATGTAATGATAAAATATTATGCGTCCAATTTTGGGGACTTATAAATTTTCAAAAATTTCTCCCCCTGAAGTCATCCGGATTATCATTTTCTGTCCGCTCAAATGTAGAAGTATATATTACAGGGCCAAAAGCAACATCGGTCAAAATGCAGAAACATAACAGACAACAGGAAAAGAAAGGAAAGTGGATAACCAATGACAGAAACATTCTACAGAACAGGAACCTGTAAAGTAAATCATTCCGAATTCGGTGGGAGGATATGCGTTTCCGATTTCGACAGAAAAATAACATTATCGGAGGCAGCCGCAAGGATCATTGCAGACAGGCGGTTTGACCGGCAGTGCTGTAAAAACCCGGCTTATTGCCCGCGGGAATAAACAGAGAGACTCTGCCCATAGCACAGTATCCCGAAACCGTCAGGCAGGACACAGAGTGAAACGAAACCGACTTGGAGAAAGGAAAACGATACATGTTGACCAGACAGTACCACTTATATTCCATCGACACCGGACATTTTTTCAGCAATCATGAAAAATACCTGCACAATATGTACTGTACATATCGAAGAGAGTGCAGTGAACTGCAAAAAAAGCTGTCGGAGCTGAAGAAAATCCCGGAACAGTCAGACTCTTCGGAAAATGAATATCAGCATTATATCAGACTGGTAGCTCACAAAAAGGAAAAGGCAAAGCAGGCAAAAGAAAAACTGCATTCCCTCCTGTCCAATAAGACAGACCAAAACGAAATTTCCAGGGGCAGGGATCATATCCGCTCCGTCCGGGAGGACAGTCTCAACGACACAAACGTGATATCCGCATTTGATTCCGCACTCAGCAGAACCATGGGAATCATGCAGGATGAGTTAACAGATGACCTGATGGTGGTGCAGATCTACTATTTTGACATCTTTAAGGATATCTCGTTTTACGGTTTTACCTGCAGAGGCGAAAAATACAGATACTATACTTCCTCCGCAGGACAGATCCGCGCCAGGAAAGCGGTCTTTATGAAAGAAACTGTGTGGAACAGAATCGGGAAGACTGTCATGTGCGGTCTCACGACAGACCGGATCAACGCAAAGGGCGGACATAATGTCAACAAATATCTGGCATATATGGCATTGACAAATTCCGCAACGGACCAATGGCAGGAATTCGATATCGACAGAGCCATCGTCATCGATGACTTTGAGACGAATGTGTACGGCACCTTTGACCACGTGGACGAAACGGACTATTCCATCACAAGAAAGACTGATTTCGTTCCTGTTCCCCACACGGACGGCGCCGGTATGATGCTTCCCTCCGTCTCGGCTAAGAACTTTATGTTCCGTGCCCCCTGGATCAAGGGACTGCTGGGAGTATTTGATTTCAGGAAATTTGTGGAGGTGAACGGCTGCTCTCCTGTCATCACTGATATCTATGGCACGGAGCATGACATTGTGAAGGAAGATATCCGGATCATCTTTACCAGAAGTCAGTTCAAAATGCATCAATATTATGATTCATGGGACGAATATAAAGAGCACTTTAAAAGATATCATTGCAGCGCCGGCATATGCAATGTGGAGGAAGACAGGATCAAAAACGCGAAGCTGAACTACCAGATGCTCCAGACTCTCACGGATATCTCGGATGGGGAGCTCGATCTGCTCACCCGCAGATCCGCGGAACGGATCTCCAATATCTGTTCCTCCGAAAATACAATGATGGAGCTGCTCGGCATCACGCCCTATAACACCAATATGACTCCCTTTCAGAAGGCTGTCAAGATCTATCCCGCCCTGCTGGGGGACACCTACACCAAAGATACGCTCCGCGACATAAAGAACAGCCTGTTAAAGAAATATCGCAGCGGGAAGCTGGAAATAACCGGAAAATACACCTTCCTGCTCCCGGATTTCTACGCCGCCTGCGAGTACTGGTTCGGTCATGTCAAACATCCAAAGGGACTGTTGGCCGATCAGGAGGTATTCTGCCGGCTGTTCAGGCAGTATGACAGGCTGGACTGCCTGAGAAGCCCCCATTTATACAGAGAGCATGCCATCCGAAATAATACCGCGCACCATGCCTGTGGCGAACGCACCGTCCGGATCGGGGAATGGTTTCCCACCAATGCCCTATACACAAGCACTCATGACCTGATCAGTAAGCTCCTTCAATTCGATGTGGACGGGGACAAAGCGCTTGTGGTGGCGGATCCGGATTTTGTCAGAATCGCAGAACGCAATATGAAGGACATTGTCCCTCTCTATTACAACATGCGCAAGGCGGAGCCCACAGAGCTGAACAGTAAGACGGTTTATGCCGGTCTGAATAAGGCGTTCACCTATGGCAACATAGGGGTCTACAGCAATGACATCTCCAAAATATGGAACCATGATGTATTTACGGACGGATCCCACCGGGAGAGACAGGAGGCTGTAGATTTCGTCAAGCTCTTATGTATGGAGAACAATTTCTGCATAGACGCCGCTAAAACCCTGTATATGCCGAAACGCGCGGAATGGTTTCAGTCCGCCGTGTCAAAGTATACCAGAGATCCGCTTCCCGCATTCTTCAGATATGCAAAGGATAAAGACGGCTCACAGATAAAAACACGCAACGGAAGTCCCGTCAATAAAATATATGACAGGATTCCCGACAAACCGCTCAATACCCGTGCTCTGCACCTGGACAGCATTGACTACCGGAATCTGATGTCCGACGGCAGGATCATCTGCAGCAGAGAAGTTTCCGACCTGTATGACCGCCTGAACAGGCAATACCGATACATGACGAACAGGAAAGACGAGTATATGGACAATCTTCATTATGTTGCCTGCAAGATCCGCGGGGAATTCTCCCGCTGCGGGTATTCGGAGGAAACCATTGCCGATATGTTGGCTGAATATCTGTATGGAAGAGACAAGAGATATAAACAGCTGCTGTGGTTCTGCTATGGCCAATACATTGTAAATAATCTGCAGAATAACATTTCCACCCGGAAAACCAGATTCATTCAATGTATGGACTGTGGTGAATGGGTGGAGATCGATGCCGGCAACAGGCGTACATGCAGATGCCAAAACTGTCAGCAAACCAGTCACAGGAAGTCCGAAAGAATAAGGAAACAAAAACAGAGAAAGCATAAAATGTCCCCGTTATAAGATACGGATCTTTCAACCGTTATCCACGACAGAAGAATTGCCGGCCTGAACGAAAGCATCCGTAAAATACAGCTGACACTTTGTGTGTATATGGAGAGGAAAAAAAGCCCGGAGGTAGAACAATTTGAACATCACTCAGGATATGTTAATGCAGCAGATAGCGCACAGGGAAAATGTGGATCCGACAACGGTCCGCAGACTGTTCCGGTCCGCAGAGGATATTATTTTCGACTACTTATCTTCCACTGCTCCACCGGAAGAGGTCAATATCAAATTGCTGAGCGGAATCCAGATCAGACGAAGGTACATAGGGGAAAAGAAATATTCCAGGGGAATGTTTCAGAATATGGACTGCCCGGAACACGTAACCACAAAAGCGGCTCTGTCCAAATATTACAACGGGCAGGTAAACCGCAGACTATTTGAAAAATAATGGAAAAGAAACAAAACGGAACAGGAGGAAAAAATGGATAACACCGCTTTCACAGACTCAAAGAATCCGCTGGTGCAGACCTCATCCATGAAGGATGAACACCAGATCATCAAAATCATCGGCAAGACGCCCGTTCTGAAAGACATAGGCACGATCGTATGCGGTGACACAAACTCAAATATCCTGACTTTTGAGATCAACAGATATTATGACGGGATCGACCTCTATAACAAGATCATCAAGATCATCGTCCGAAATGAACTGGGCATGTTCACGGAGGATGCCGTCAATCTGCAATATAACAGCGAGCTTTTAAGATTCTCATGGATATTGTCCGATTCCGTTACCTGTAAGAGCGGCAATGTCACAGCCGCGATCGCTTTTATCGGAGCGGAAAACGGATACAAGTATGCATACAGATCCCTGCCCTTCTCCTTCAGGGTTGAAAACACCCTGGATCTGGAACTGTCCGACGAAGAATCGAAACCGCCCTATAAAAACTGGTTCGTGGACGTGGAGAGCAGACTGTTCGCATTGGAAAATACTTTCGCGGACTTTGAGACAGAACCCATAAATTTTTCAGCAGAATGGGGTACCAATGACTAAATCCGCCCCGAATCTCTCTGCTTCCGCGGGAAGACATCGGGCAACTGTCATATATGCTCTCCCGGAATCCTGACAGACAAAGTCGGCCTCCCGGCAGGAATAGGACCGGAAAACGAGGCTTCGGCAAACAGGATTGCAGGAAAACCTTATGAGAAGGCATGAGGGGATGCCGGGAAGTTACAAATCTCAAACGGAGGAAACAGACATGACAAAAAAACAAAAACCAATCGACAAAGAATATCTGATCTCTTCTTTAAAGGGACTGGATAAAAACATATTGAGCCGGAAGTATCTGCCTCAGACACAATCCTTTTCAGAGGCATCCACAAGATCCAACATTGCCGACGGCGAAACGGCATCCGTGATCTTCGGCAAGATCAGGAAATGGTTCGCCGACTTAAAAGAGGTTGCCTTCAGCGGAAAATTCTCAGATCTGACCGTCGAAGATTCCGATACGGGAACCTGGGATAAGCCCGGTCTCACCAGATTATATGATTATGCCGATCCCGATGCCGTGGATGGAGCCATGACCAACTCGCTGGCCACCTCCTTCTTCGATGCCTGTCTGAAAAGCAACGACAATAATGAACCGCTGGCTGACGATACCTATGCTTTAGGCTCCGCCTCCAGACGATGGAGCGAGATCCATGCCGGAGAAATAACCGGTGACGAGATCTCAGGCACGAACCTCACCGGTACACGGATCCGACTGGGAGTCTCCTCCCCGCAGGATCTGACCCGGACGAACCATACCAATGTAGCTATTTTCTATCAGGACAATGTATTCGGAGCGGGCATCGGCAGGGAACTTGACGGCTGCGGCGGGACTGACAGTCACCGGATCACCAATCAGGTGGTCATCGGCCATTATAACTCGTCCTGCGCCGGCGGCGATACCGGCGGCGGAACCAACGGTATCGCGTTTCTGATCGGAAACGGAACGGACGAATCACGCTCCAACGCCATGTACGTGGATTACAACGGCAATTCCCATATTGCAGGCACACAATTCATGAGCGGTGCCGACTATGCGGAATACCTTGAGTGGAAGGACAGGAACACGAACCATGAGGATCGCGTGGGCAGATTTGTCACATTGAGCGGAGACAAGATCGCTCTGGCAAACGCCAATGATCTCATCATCGGCATTGTAAGCGGCAATCCCTCCGTGATCGGCAATGATGACCTGAACACATGGACAAAGCGTTATCAGAGAGATGCCTTCGGACGCCTGATCCTCGGGGATATCACCGCATCGGATCCTGAAACGGGAAGAGAAATCCTTCTCCATGATCAGCCCCTGCACAACCCTCTGTACGACACGGACCTTGTATATATACCCAGAAGCGAAAGAGCCGAATGGGCCGCCGTGGGAATGCTTGGAGTGATGAAGGTGTATGACGACGGCACCTGTGTGGGAGACGGATACTGCAGGGTCAGCGAAAACGGCATCGCAACCGCGGCCGTGCCCGCAGAAAATTCTTTTCTGACACCGGTCTTTAAGGTAATGAAGAGAGTCTCCGACCACATTATCGAAGTATTTCTGAAGTAATCACAGCTCCTCAGAGCCATCCTGGAGAACGGCTCTCCTCCAGACCACTGACAGAAAGGAACAGAAACAATCCATGAGTGCATACAACCGTGAAATCATACTTTCGAGAACGGCGACGAGCGACGAAACAGGATTACTCGCGGCAATTCCCTTCCCCGTTTTCTACAAGTATTCCGATCCCTTAAAGGGAACCCTTGATCTGGAAATAGAATTATTTCATCCCACAGAAGGCGTGAGTGCGGGCTTCTGTTTCGGACTGGCGGATAAGACATTCACCCTGCTGGACACCGCCGGCAATTGCCTGGGCAATAAGGCGGATTTCATGGTGATCACAACGAAAAGACAGGAGCCCGGCGGCAGAAAATATGTCTTCGGCCTCCACGCCGTTGTGGACGAAGTGAACCAGTCGCTGAAGATCTACGATTCCTACTACTGTCTCCATGCGGATACGGACTACGAAGTGTTTAACCGCTCAAAATACATCTTTATCCCCTGCTGTTTATCGGGGATAAACGCCGGATTCCTGCCGGAACCCTCCCGGAAGGAAACACCGGAAAATCCCTGTACCCAGCTGATCACAGACCGGTACACCGGCGTGATAACCGGTCTGGTAACAGAGGATGACATCCTGTTCACCAGGCATAACCAGATCGTCATGTACAATAACGACCTGGCGCCCTGCCGGGAAGAGCTCGGCGGCTTCCTGGAGAACCTGATATTGCGCTACCGGTATAAGGACGGTGTCATTCTTCCGGTGGACAGGGAGGATTCCAGATACAAGACTCTGTGTAACCTGAAATCCGACATGGAAGAACTGAGGAATCTACAGCTCGATACTTCCGCATGGGCCATAGAAGATATGCTGTTTGGGAAATTTTATCCCTGTGAAGAGGTACAGCGGATGATCCGGGAGAAAAAGAAACGGATCGAAGAACTGACCGAACGGATCACCCGTGTACAGAATCACATCCGTAGCGAAAAATGCAAGAACTACAGGAAGAACAGGCGGGAGTACCTTTCCGCGCACAAATACAGATACTATGCCAGCGTCTGCCTGCTGATCAGGGACGAAAACGCCTATCTGGAAGAATGGCTGAAACATTACGATTCCATCGGTATCGAGCATTTCTACATCTATGACAATAAGTCCAAAATACCGGTAAAAGATACGATCCACCGGATCGACAACGGCAGATTCGACAACAGATGCACCGTAACTTCCTTTACGGAATACCGAAAAAACATGCAGTATGAGTGCTATGAACAC
>JAIEKC010000290.1:0-2549 GCA_029064505.1 Acetatifactor sp. | reverse complement strand
GGTGGGCGCCATCATAAGGCCGCTGGTATTCCTGTCCGGGGAGTTTATGGGATTTCCGGAGATGAGAGAGGTCCCCTGGACGGAGCAGGGGAAACAGGAAAGAGCGGTTGACCACGGCATGGGCGGCGGGAAAGCCGCAGGAACGGATATGGCGCAGGGAGAGTCGGAAGGTGCTGCTGAACCGGAGAGTGAAGGGAAGGCACATGTAAGTGGACTTGTCCTGCGATCCTGGGAGGGTCAGGAAAGGTGTCTGAGACCGGACGACAGGCTGCGCATCGCACATCCTCTGGATTTCTACCGTGCCGGCCTGTGGCATTCCTGTCAGAAATACCTGTTTGACCATCAGATCTGCCAACCCTTTAAGCAGGTATTCCGGGAACTGTATGTGAAGATGCCGGAGGAACTGGGACTTAAGGCATCCAGAATGTTTGCGGGAAATCAGATCCAGCCGGGCAAGACGGTGGGCTGCCTGAAAGGAAGGCGCTGGCTGGCGGATTATGAGGAAGGTCTGCAGAAGATTTATTACAGGGAAAATATTGTGGCCAGAATTTATGCGCTGGCAGACTGGTTCTCTCCCGGTGACGCGGAGGAACCCACGTTGGAGTGTGTGGAATTCTTCAACCGGAAGACCTTCCAGGCGCTGACCATTGAGCAGGTGCCTGATCTGATCTACAGTGAGGTAATGCGGGATGTGGATCTGGCGGTCAGCGTGGCTCATGCAGGCGGGGTGGATCCCGAGACCAGCCATTCCACGATCGAAATGCGCCGTGCCATTGTGGAGTTCAATCTGCCTTTGTTTAAAATAGAGAATGTGACTTTAAAGGACAGCCATGCCCTGATCAGGGGGAAAAGGGGCAATTACAATGTCCATCTGGGAAGCGGCGTAGTCCATCAGGAGGGCGGCGCCATGCTGAACATCCTGCCGGTGCACAGCCAGAAGCGGGGGAAATTGTTCCTGCCCTTTGTGGACGAGGATCCCAAGACGGCGGAGATCATGTCCAAGATCGTGCTGCTGGCGGAGGACGGTAAGATCAGAGATCCCTTTATATTGGATCAGATCTACAGAGGGTAAAGTGTGTAAAGTAATTCTAAGCGGCCCAAAGACGTCCGCCAATAATTTCTAAGTTACACACCGAATGTTTGTGTATATATAAAGTGAGACAGGAAAAGGTGGATACCCATGAAAATAATACACTGTGCGGATCTGCATCTGGATTCGAAATTAAATGCAAATCTGGATAAGGAAAGCGCGAAGGAGAGAAAGGGAGAAATATTACATACTTTCGAGAGGATGGTCACATATGCATCTCAGAACCAGGTGTCCGCCATCCTCATCGCAGGGGATATGTTTGACACCAGGAATATTTCCGCAACGACCAGAAATATAGTCCTGCACAATATTACAGGTCATCCGGAGATAAACTTTTATTACCTGAAAGGAAACCACGACAATGACAATTTCCTTTCCGGTCTGGAAGAGATTCCGGGAAACCTGAAAATGTTCGGTTCCCGGTGGATGGTTTACGAGGAAGCCGGAGGAAGGATCTCCGTTTCAGGGATCGAGCTGTCCGCTGAGAATGCGGAATCCGCTTACATCTCCCTGGTACTGGATTCCGAAAAGTTTAACATAGTGATGCTCCACGGACAGGAATCCCAGGGCGCCGTGAAGGATAAGGCGGAGATCATAAATCTGAAAGCACTGAGGAATAAAGGGATCGATTACCTTGCGCTGGGTCATATCCACATGTATAAAAAGGAAAAGCTTGACCCCAGGGGGACATACTGCTATGCCGGCTGTCTGGAGGGAAGGGGCTTTGACGAGTGCGGGGAGCATGGCTTCGTGGTGCTTGCCGTGGACGAGGATACGGGAAAGTATACCCATGAATTTGTTCCCTTTGCCCGGCGGAAGCTCTATACCCTGGAGGTGGATGTGACGGACTGCCGGACCACTGCCGAAATGGCGGTCAGGGTGGAACGGGATCTGCAGTGTGAGGGATGTGATCAGGAGGGAATGGTCAAGATCGTGCTGAAAGGCGTCCTTGACGTGGAATGTGAGAAAGATCTGACATACCTTCTGTCCCGTTTTCGGCAGCAATTTTATTATGTGAAAATATACGACGAGACCGGGTTAAAGATGGACGCGGAGGATTACAGGCTGGATGAGTCGCTGAAGGGGGAGTTTGTGCGTCAGGTGCTGGCGGATGATTCCCTTTCGGAGGAGGACAGGAAGATCGTCATCCGCTACGGTCTGCAGGCGATTGCCGGAGAGGAGGTGCAGTAAGCTTGGAAATTTTATCCTGCCACATTGAAAACTTCGGCAAGATCCATGACTATTCCATGGAGTTCCGCCCCGGGGCCAATATCATATGTGAGGAAAACGGCTGGGGGAAAAGCACCTTTGCGGCATTTGTCCGGGCCATGTTCTACGGACTGGAGGGAGACCGGAAAAG
The DNA here is from genome assembly GCA_029064505.1 of Acetatifactor sp. Lineage (GTDB taxonomy): Bacteria > Bacillota > Clostridia > Lachnospirales > Lachnospiraceae > Acetatifactor. The sequence goes on along the minus strand of JAIEKC010000290.1, from coordinate 99 downwards.
AAGTCTGGAGGAAAACGAGCGCAAGCGTTACAAGCCCTGGCAGGGCGGTGTCTTCGGCGGACAGCTTGTGTTTGCTGTCGCTTATAGACATCTCCGAGG
>JAIEKC010000029.1:0-2085 GCA_029064505.1 Acetatifactor sp. | reverse complement strand
CTATTTTATCCGAATTACATTATTCATTTTATTTATTTGTTATAATTGTAGAATCCTTCTCCGGTCTTCTTGCCCAGCTTGCCTGCGCGAACCATCTTTCTCAGGAGAGGCGCGGGAGCATACTTGGAGTCGCCGGTCTCCGCATAGATCACTTCCATGATAGCCAGCACAATGTCCAGACCGATGTAATCGCCCAGTGCCAGAGGTCCCATGGGGTGGTTTGCGCCCAGCTGCATTGCCACGTCGATATCCGCCACGGAAGCAACGCCTGCCGCATACACGTTGATCGCTTCGTTGATCATGGGGATCAGGATCCTGTTCACTACGAAGCCTGCCGCCTCATTTACCTCAACGGGAGTCTTGCCGATCTCTGCTGCGATAGTCTTGATCTTCTCCACCAGATCAGCGGGAGTGTTGGCACCTGCGATAACCTCCACCAGCTTCATTCTGTCACCCGGATTGAAGAAGTGCATACCGATCAGAGGGCGGTCCAGTCCGTTACCCATCTCCGTGATGGAAAGGGAAGAAGTATTGGAAGCAAAGATACAATCCTTCTTCACGATCTGCTGCAGTTCCGTAAAGGTCTGCTTCTTGATCGCCATGTTCTCGGGACATACCTCGATGACCAGGTCGCAGTCCGTGCAGATGTCCTTCAGACCTGTTACGATCTTTGCCGCAACAGCGTCAGCCTTCTCCTGTGTGATCTTCTCCTTGCCAACCAGGAAATTCAGGTTCTTTAAGATCTTTGCCTTGCCGCCGTCAGCGAACTCCTGCTTGATATCGCAGAGACAAACCTCGTATCCGTCTGTCATGGCAAACGCCTGAGCAATCCCGGCACCCATGGTGCCCGCACCGATAATACCTACTTTCATTGTAGTCCTCCTATTCCAGTTCCGTTATGAGACTGTTTTTATTTGATATTTTGTAACTGTTCAGAATCAGGCAAATTGAGCGGACGCATTGCTATGCGCCTGATTTTTGACAGGTGCTTTAACACCTTGCACTGCCGAAGAAAAATACTGCGGACTATCTGCAGATTATTTCGTGACAGTGTCTGGAGCGTGCTTGAAAAATGCTCCAGCGCCGGGAAAACACGCCGTGTATTCAGGACTGGTTCTGAACAGCTTACGATATTTCTGTTTATTGTAACATAATTTTAGCAATTCTTAAAAGGCTCTTTCACTTTTTCCTTATTTTTATCAAGGAAGAACGCCATGCCGTATTTCTGGTCTTCGGTCTCGAAGCAGTCGCCGAAGAGCTTCTCTTCGATCACGATGGCCTCCTCCATATCCACATCCAGTCCTTCATTGATGGCCTTCTTGCAGTTGCGGACAGCGATAGGAGCGTTCTTTGCAATGCCGGATGCCATCTTCTCAGCCGCTGCCATCAGAACCTCCTGTGCGGTCTTCACCACATTGCCCTCACCGTCAACTTCCGCGGAGTACACTTCATTTACCAGGCCGATCCGGTATGCCTCCGCCGCCTTGATATTGCGTGCGGTATAGATCATCTGCTTTGCCATACCCGCACCCACCAGACGGGCCAGTCTCTGAGTGCCGCCGAAGCCGGGAGTAATGCCCAGGCCAACCTCCGGCTGACCGAACACGGCGTTGTCGGAACAGATACGGATGTCACAGCTCATGGAAATCTCACATCCGCCGCCCAGCGCAAAGCCGTTTACCGCCGCGATCACGGGAATGGGGAAGGTTTCCAGCTTACGGAACACGTCATTCCCCTTCTTGCCGAAAGCCTCGCCCTCCGCCTTGGTCAGCGTGCTCATCTCTCCGATATCCGCACCGGCTACAAAGGACTTCTGTCCCGCTCCGGTAAGGATCAGGCAGCGAATCTCGTTCAGATCCACTGCATCAAGGGCCGCATTCAGCTCATCCAGCACCTGAGAATTCAAAGCGTTCAACGCCTTCTCCCTGTTGATGGTGATGGTGGCAATATTGCCCTTCTGTTCATACAAAATAAATTCCATTTTCTTCTCCATTTCTGCTCTGCCCGGGAGGATGTTCACCCCTCCCTGTGCATACGCCGCTTCCTCTGTTCCGATGACGGCGCAGAGGAAGAATCACCCATACC
>JAIEKC010000289.1:0-5317 GCA_029064505.1 Acetatifactor sp. | reverse complement strand
CCATTCATTTAAGCTGCTGTCCTCAGGCCTTGCCTTCTGGGTCAGGATTCCCGCGGGCTTATTCAGGAACAGAAAATGGTCGTCCTCATAGACTATCTGTATTCCCCTCAGAAGCCGGTATGCCTTCTCGTATTCTGAAACAGCTGTGGGCATACCCAATCGCTCAGGCTTTTCCAACGCTTTTGGCAATTGTTTCGAGCGTTCTGTGGACTTCTCCGAAACCACGGCTGCCTTTACAGAAGGTTCTGATAAGGGACCTGTGGTTTCCGGTGACAATCCTGCCTGTTCCAAGGTCATTCCCGAGAACCTTTCAAAGGTCTCCCGGGAAAAGAAAAAGCCGACGCGATCCCCCTCTTTCAACAGCTCGGATCCTTCCGTCTTTTTACCGTTTAAGGTGATATTTTTCTTCCGCAGCATTTTGTAGAGAAATCCCGTGCCTGCATTTGGCAGATATTTATGCAAAAACTTATCCAGACGTTGTCCCGCCTGATTGCTTCCTATCGTTATTGACTGCATGATTTCTCCAAACCCATAGCATTTTGAATAGATTCTTTTATTCTTCCTGCAATTTCCGTGTTTACCTTTTTCATTCCGTTACCATATGTCCACCCGAAACCGTCATCCCTGTATCGTGGAAAAATATGCATATGATAATGTCCCACATCATTAAAAACCCCGCCATTTTGCATGATACTGTAACCATCAGGATCATAGACAGATTTGATCGCCGCAACTATCCTTTTTGAAACGATCATCAGATGAGACAGTTCCTGATCCGGTATTTCATCTGCATCAAGATAATGCTTCCTGGGGACCAATAATACATGCCCTTCATTTACAGGATCCATATCCATAAATGCCATAACAATTTTATCTTCATACACAATATCCGTAACTATTTTTTCTCTATGGCAAAAAACACAATACATATGTGCACCTCAAATTGATCTCATCTACAAAGCAACACTCTTTAAAGTGGCGATGACCGAATCCGTTCTGCCCTCATCTGCTTCCAGATCCTTCATCTGTTCCAGACGGTTCGTATATTTTTTCAGATCTGTAAACACCTTTACCGTCACATCCTTTAAACCGTCCATCTTCAGGATATTGTCGATATGCTTATAATAATCATTCTCCTGGAAATCCGGCTTCTCGGAATATCCGCATACGGTATTTCCCTGAACCGCCAGATGACTGATCACATAATTCTTCTGATAGGAGGTAAATACCATATCATAAAGAACATGAAGTCCCTGACAGTGTTTCTCAATCTCAGATGCCGCGTCCGCCCCGCAGCTCTTAAACCGCAGGAACATGATGACGCTCACCGCGCTTTTACTGGCAGGCAGGCAGCCCAGAACCGCCACTATTGTCAGCAGATTTGCCTTCCGCCCCGTTTGGATGTAGCCTGCCACAAACAGCGAAATGGAGATTCCGAAATAAAGCAGCGTCCGGATAATTTCGTACTTTTTCTGAGAATTAAGATAATTTTTTGAGCCCTTATATTTATCTGTGGAAAATATTCTTATTAACTGCATTTGTTAAAATCCTTTCCTTTTCAGTAATCCCATTCCTTTTAAAAGAAGGTCATGGGGAACAGCCTTCGCCAGGCACTGAAAATACCTGATGGGCAGGCTGCACACGGACATAGTACGTTTATGATAGGAATCCTTCAATGCCAGAGCGACTACCTTCTCCGGGCTGACCATGGTATACTTTTTGAGGGAAAGCGTGGTTCCTGTCTTCTCCGCAATCTCAAAGAAAGGCGTGTCCACAGGACCCGGACAGACGCTGGTAACATAAATTCCCGCCTCTTTAAGTTCTTCTCCCAGGGCTCTGGAAAAGCTTAACACATACGCCTTGGTCGCCGCATATACCGCAAAGTCAGGCTGGGGCAGAAAGGCAGCGCTGGATGCCATCTGAATGATCCTGCTGTTTCGGCACATATAAGGGAGCATGCGATGGGTCAGCGCGGTAAGCGCCTCACAGTTTAAACGCACCATTTCCTGCGCCGTCATCCGCTCCTGCTCGCTGAAAGGGCCCATGACTCCGAATCCCGCCGCATTGATAAGCACTCTCACAGTGACATTTTTCTCGATCAGCAGATCCTCAAGGGCATCCTGCTTTTTCTCATCGGTAATGTCCATGGCGATCACTCTTGTCTTGTGCTGCAGTACCTTTGCCACTTCCTCCAAATGCTCCCTGCTCCTGGCGATCAGCCAGAATTCATCGATGGTGACAAACCAGCTGTCCATCTGTAAGGCAAATTCCATACCGATACCGGAGGACGCTCCTGTGATAATCGCAACGTTCATGTTCTTTCATTCCTTTCTGTTTTATCGCTCATATTTTTTCATGATTCAAACAATTTTCGCCGGTCTGTAAGCAGTCCTTTTTTAACAATCTAAGAAATTATCCATATTGTATAGTCTTTTACCACTTTATTGTATCCGCATTTGTATCAACCGAAAACTCCGGATTCAGATTTACGAATGTATCCTGTTTTTTATGCGCAGACATGCTTCTATCCTTTTTTCTTATGTACATTTCGGATGGTTTTCTTCTTCCGTGTACCGCTTTCCTGCCGTTGACCGCCCTTCCGGCGGAAATCACTTTCCTGCCCTGTCTGTTTACCGGTTCTTCCCACAGTACCTGTCTGCTTCCTGCCTTCTGCTGCTCTTCCGCTTCCGGTGCGTCCTCCTGTCACTTGGCCGCCTGCTGTTTTTCTGTTTCCGCGATTTTCTTCCGCCGTTTTCTCCCAGGCGGTTTTCCGGGGGCGGATCAGGCACTTTCTATCAAATCCGATGAGATCCGTTCTGCCCGCTTTGGTCAGAGCCTCATGGACAAGCTCGTAATTTTTCGGATTCCGGTATTGTATCAAAGCCCTCTGCATAGCCTTCTCATGGGGATTCCTGCACACATACACCGGCTTCATGTCCCTTGGATCCAGTCCTGTATAGTACATGACTGTGGACAGGGTGGAAGGCGTGGGATAGAAATCCTGCACCTGCTCCGGCATATAGCCCAGGTCTCTCAGGTACTCCGCCAGTTCTATTGCTTCCTTCAAAGTGGAGCCTGGATGGGAGGACATCAGATAGGGCACCAGAAACTGATCTTTGCCCAGCTGTGCGTTCAGCTTCTTATACTTTGCCGTAAAACGCTCATAGACTGCATTTTCCGGTTTTCCCATTCTGCAGAGCACCGCGTCGGAAATATGCTCCGGAGCCACTTTCAGCTGTCCGCTCACATGGTGTTCCACCAGTTCCCGGAAAAAAGTATCGTCCGGATCCGCCAGCAGATAGTCAAAGCGGATACCCGAGCGCACAAAGACCTTTTTTACCCCCGGAAGTCCCCGAAGCTTTCTCAAAAGCGTCAGATAATCGCTGTGATCCACATGGAGGTTCTTACAGGGTGAGGGGAACAGACATTGCTTATTCTTGCAGACACCGTGAGTCATCTGCTTCTGACAGGAGGGATGTCTGAAATTAGCCGTAGGGCCTCCCACATCATGAATATATCCCTTAAAATCAGGCTCCTTTATCAATAATTCCGCTTCTCCGAGAATGGACTCGTGGCTCCTGACCTGCACCGTTCTGCCCTGATGGAAGGTCAGAGCGCAGAAGCTGCATCCGCCAAAACATCCCCTGTTGCTGATCAGGGAAAATTTGATCTCCGCAATGGCCGGGACACCGCCCTTTTCCTCATAGGAGGGATGATATGTGCGCATATAGGGAAGGGCATAGACATCGTCCATCTCCTCTGTGGTAAGAGGCGGCTGAGGCGGATTCTGAACCACGCAGATCCCGTTCGGATACCGCTCGATCAAAACCTTTCCGTTACAGAAATCCGTGTTCTCATGCTGGATGACAAAGCTTTTGGCATACAGGGCCTTGTCCGCCTTCATTTCCTCATAGGAAGGCAGTTCTATGGCATTGTAAACACCTGATATATCTTTGGTGCGATAGACTGTCCCCGGAATAAACGTAATATCAGACACCCTGATACCGCCGGCAAGGGCATCGGCAATCTCCACAATGGACTTCTCTCCCATTCCGTAAGAGATGAGATCCGCCTGGCTGTCCAGCAGCACGGAGCGCTTAAAACTGTCCGTCCAGTAATCATAATGTGCCATGCGGCGCAGGCTGGCCTCGATCCCGCCGATGATGACCGGAACATCCCTGTATGTTCTGCGGATCAGGTTCCCGTAAACTGCTGTGGCGTGGTCGGGGCGCTTTCCCATCTCCCCGCCGGGTGTGTAGGCATCTGTGGAACGTCTTTTCTTAGACACGGAATAATGGTTTACACAGCTGTCCATATTTCCCGCAGAAACAAGAAATCCCAGCCTGGGGCGCCCCAATACGGTGATGCTGTCGTCCCTTTTCCAGTCCGGCTGTGAAATAATCCCCACCGTATACCCGTGAGCCTGTAGTACGCGGCTGATGATGGCATGCCCAAAAGAGGGATGATCCACATAGGCATCCCCTATGACGTACACAAAATCAAGCTGTTCTATGCCCTGTTCCCGCATATCATCAGGAGAAACAGGCAGAAATCCGTTACCCTTCTTCAAAGAATCCATAATAGTCCTCTATATAATAATCTGCAAGCTCCTTCTTGGCGTCTCTGGCAGGAACGGAATATTCATCCTCCACGGCACAGACCTTCATCCCCGCACTTTTCCCGGCGCGGATACCGGGCAGGATATCCTCGAACACCAGGCAGCGGTCACATGCCACATTAAGTCCCGCCGCCACCGCAAAATAGATATCGGGAGAAGGTTTTCCCCGCTCCACCTCACTGCCCGTCACAATGCAGGTAAAATAATCCTTTAAGTGATGCACCGACGCTATATTTTCCACCAATTCCCTGGAATTGCTGGTGGCAATGCCCAGCCTGATGCCTCTCTCCCTGCATCCTTTCAGGAATTCAGGGATACCGGGTTTCAACGGCACTTCATGCATATATTTATCCCATGCCATTTCATTCCATGTCTGTTTGATCTCGTCCAGAGAGTTGGGAATGGAAAAATTTTCCTTAAAATAAACCGCCGTCTCATGAAAGCTCATGCCCTCAATCTTCGATTGCAGACCCTGGGGAAGACTAATCCCAAACCGCCCCAGATATTCAATATCTATTTCATGCCATATCCACATGGAATCCACCAGGGAACCGTCCATATCAAAAATGACCGCATCAATATCCCTCAACATATCAGCTTTCATGTAATATTTACCTCCTGCGTACCTTGCATATGTCATTCAGCCATCCCGTAATACCTCTCTCCGGATTTTTATTCCCGCGGGCAAACATTGCTCAC
>JAIEKC010000288.1:0-3788 GCA_029064505.1 Acetatifactor sp. | reverse complement strand
CACAGATATTCCGTATCGGTGCTCAATTTTCTGAGGGATTTTAATTCTGCGCCGAGTGAATCCACACTGACACTGAGTCCGGCATTTTCCAAACGATATATTGCCATACAGATTCTTCCTTTCTCACTGTTCCTTTTTTTATCCCTTAATGCCGCTGGCAGCCACACCTTCCACAAAGAACCGCTGACAGCTTAAAAATACGATCACAATGGGAATGAGGGAACACACGGAGGCAGCCATGATCCACGCGTAATCCGCCCCATACTGGGAGATAAACATGCGGATACCGAGCTGTACCGTCTTAAGTTCCTTCGTCTTCAGGTAAATGAGCGGTCCCATAAAGTCATTCCAGACATTGGTAAAGGTGAAGATGACCAAAGTCGCCATGGCCGGCTTTCCCAGTGGGAATACGATCTTCCTGAAAATACCAAATTCATTCAGGCCGTCAATTCTTGCCGCTTCACACAGCTCATCCGGGATACTGATATAAAACTGTCTCATCAGAAATACGCCGAAGGCGGAAAATGCCTGCATCAGGATCAAACCGATATGTGTATCGTTCAACCCCATCCCGGAAACCAGAATGAACTGCGGAACCATATACACCTGCCAGGGAACCGCTATGGTGGTAACATACATAAGGAAAATAAGGTCCCTTCCCACAAATTTACATTTTGTAAATCCGTATGCCGCAAAACAGCTGGTACACAGCTGGACGGCAGTGGTGATCACTGTCAGCTTTGCGGTATTTTTAAAAAAAGTGACCAGCGGGAGCTTATTCCATATCACCCGGTAGTTTTCCGGGTGCATGGTTTCCGGCCACCATTTCATAGGTATGGAAAACACGTCTTTATTCATCTTTAAAGACGAAATGACCATCCAGTAAAAAGGAACCAGCATCGCCAATGACAGGCTGATCAAAAGAACATACAGGATTATTTTTATCGCTTTTTTCTTTGCATTCATTGCAGCCCCTCCTATAAGTCTTTAAACCACTTCTTCTCCCCGCTGAACTGGATCAGAGTGATCACTAAAACAATGGCAAACAGAACGATCGCTCCGGCGCTGGCAGGGCCGAACTCCCAGCTGGTAAACGCCTTCTCATAAATATAATTGACCAGAGTTTTCGTGGCGTTCCCGGGGCCTCCTCCTGTCATGACATACACCAGATCAAATACCTTAAAGCACTGGATCGTCAGCATGATCATAACGAAAAATGTAGTCGGTGTCAACATGGGTATTGTAATATGCCACAATTTCTGCCATCCGTTTGCCCCGTCCAGGCTTGCCGCCTCATACAGAGAGCCGGAGATTCCCTGCAGCGCTGCCAGATACACGATCATATAATATCCCATGTATTTCCATACGCTCACAATGGAGATCGCCACCATGGCCCAGTCTTTATCCACTACCCATCTGGGCGGATCAGCGATACCGATAAATTTAAGAAATTCATTGATGGGCCCAAAGTCAGGCTGAAACAGCATATTCCATACGGCGCCTACCGCCACAATGGAAGCGATATACGGAAAATAAAACGCTGTCCTGAAAATAGCCACCCCTTTTAATTTATTGTTTAAAAGCACTGCCAGCAGAAGGGCCAATATCAGGGTGGGCACCACCGTCATCACCGCGTACGTTATGGTATGTAGCAATGTGCCTCTGAAGATCTTGTCCCCGAATATGTCCGCGAAATTGGCAAGCCCCACGAACTGCATCGGTCTCTTTGACCCGTCCCAGCTCATGACACTCAGCACAAAGGAGAAAACCACAGGTATAAATACAAATATGGCATATCCTATCAAATTGGGAAGGATAAAAGCATATCCTATCATGTTATTCCGAATTTTTCTCTTCTGTCCGGAAGTCAGAAAACCTGTTTTCCCATTACTCATATGCGCTTCCTCCATGGAGAAGGGCTGGTTTACCAGCCCTTAATCTCCGCAACTCTCTCCGTCAGTTCCTGAATTCCTTCGTCTACACTGTAGGAATGGATCATGATCATTTCATGCACTTCATCCAATACGGTACGTATCTCTTCGATCTTAGGATCCAGCGGTCTGTCAAATGAGTAATGAACATAGTTGAGTGCCTCGACGTTGCTGTCACCTTCCGGGAAATACTCGGCAGACGCGATCGTCTTTAACGCGGCATCCGAAGGAATACCTGTAAATACACCCTGCTGTGCTAAAATTTCAGCCGCTTCCTCAGAAGAAGCAAACTTGATAAAATCCCATGCCAGATCCGCCTGGTCCGTATAGGCGCTGATAGCAACAGGAGTCAACGCTCCCACGGTATAGCCTGCCTCTGTGTCCTTGGAATGAGGAATGGTTGCGATACCCCAGTTAAAATTGGTTTCTCCCTCTGCCTGTGACTGCATCATGGTAGCGATAAACCAGGTTCCCATGGGCATCATTGCGCACTGCTGGTTCTTAAATACGGATGAATAGTGGATATTCGCCGTCTTCAGAGTAGAGTAATCCTGAATGTAGCCGTTATCCTGAAGCGCAAGGGCTTCTTCATACCAGGACTTCATAAAGCTGTAATCTTTCTCCACAACGGTATTCTGTCCGTCCTGCACCGCCCAGTTTGTCACCAGTGCCTGCCATGTATGATTATGGGTGCCGTATACTTTACTGCTTCCCTCGCCGCTTGTCATCTTGGCAGCCAGTTCATAGTACTCCTCCCATGTCATGTCATTGGAAGGATACTCCACGTTAGCCGCATCAAACAGATCCTTATTGTAGTAGAGAACATACCAGTCATTTCTGTAGGGAAGCGCGTAGGCTTTATCATTGTACATCAACTGTTCCGCCGCTCCCTTATAAATGGAAAGGTCCAAGCCGTCCCGTGCAATAAAATCGTCAATGGGAAGAAGCTGTTCTTTGTCTGCCATCTGGAGCATGGAACCCATATCCTTGACCCATATCACGTCCGGATCCGGCTGTGCCGCCGAAAGGCTGATCCCCAGGGAATTATTATACTCGTCCGCGGAAGTATCAATGATCTTGATCTTCACATTTGAATTTTTCACCTCATAGGCATCAATGATCGCCTGGAACTGGGGACTGTTGTCATTATCCCATGTGGTTACGGAGAGCTCCTGTACTTCCGTGCCGCTTCCGGATGTATTATCCCCTCCTGCGGATGAAGCCTGAGCCGAATCCGATGCAGCCGTCTGGCTCGATGTACTCTGACCTCCCTTATTTTGCGAGGATGTGTCCCCGCAGGCTGCAAGTACGCCGCATGTCATAATTCCCGCCATCAGTACTGCTGCCAGTTTTTTCTTTTTCATGATAATTTTCCTCCTTTTTTCCTTTCTTCAATAACTTGCTGTATTTAATTTATCAGAGATCCTTCCACTTTTGAATCAACGATTTTCTGATTTGGATTTCCTTTTTTCGAAGTTCCTTTTTTTCAAAATAAATAAAATATATTTTTTTCATTTTCTGTTACTTTTTTAATATTTCGTATGCCCGGCAAAAGGCATTTTCTGTTCCCCGGTATTCCTCAGGCGTATTCCCTTTCCATTCCGAAATGAAAAACCCCGGCTTATCAGCCGGGGTGAAAATATTTATCCTATTGTAACTGTTCCGCATGATTTAACGGGAAACACTCTGAAGCCTGGCCGCTATCTCCCTCATGCGCGGCAGGCAGGCATCGAAAAACATTTTGTAGGACTGGCAGAAATAATTTTCTCCCGGTTCCGTTCCCGGCTGCTCCCGGTGTCTGCGGCACCCGCCGCGGCAGATTGTAAAATAGGGGCAGCTTCTGCACTTTTCCGTATG
>JAIEKC010000287.1:0-4065 GCA_029064505.1 Acetatifactor sp. | reverse complement strand
ATATGGAGGTCAGTGCCGCAAGGTAAATGATCATTCCCCATCCGGAATTTTGCCACACTCCCGACCACACATACACATCATCGAAGAGATTTGCCTGCCCCAGGAAGAAAATCCTTTCCAGCCCCATGGATGCCAGAAGGTTATTAATGATACCGGTGGAGGGACTCAGGAATACGTTCAGCATACCACAGAGTACAACCACTGATATAAAGTGGGGAGCATACAACACCATCTGCACGGTCTTCTTAAATTTTGTCCTGGTTACCTGATTCACCAGAATGGCCAGGAAAATAGGGAAAGGGAACGACGCCAGAAGTTCATACAGGCTGATCCAGAGCGTATTTCCCAATATAGTCCAGAAGTCAGGGGAATTAAAAAATCGAATAAAATGTTCAAATCCTACCCACTCACTCCCCCAGATTCCTTTTCTTGAATTGTAGTCCTTGAAGGCCATCTGAATACCATACATGGGACCATAATTAAAGATAAAGATAAAGACCAGTGCGGGCACACAGAGCAGGATCAGATGGTAATCACGCTTCAGCATTTTTTTCCATCTGTGTACCCAGCTTTTTTTAGCAGTTTCCATAATCTTTACTTTCTCCTCTCCTTATTTTTCTGTTTTGATGATCTTGACGTCAAATATCCTTCTGTTTTGAATTTAACACAGTTCATATGCAAAATAAATAAGCCGATTTATTCAAAATGTGCCATTTACAACGACTTTTCATATGCTGAATTTCGGCACATTCCGATGATGCCGCCTGCAAACAATAGCAGCGCAGGCCGGGTATCTGTCAGCCTGCTGACATATTTCATTTGGGTGCCCGTCATACCACAAAAAAAGACAGGTACCGTAATACCTGTCTTCCCGGTTTCGCTTTTCCGGTCTATTTTTCCTTTTTTGCTTTCACGAACTGTCCCGGCGTCACACCGTAGATGCTCTTAAATTTCCGTATAAAGCTTGATGTATTGTTATATCCGATCTTCTCCACGATCTCGTTCAGCGTCATGGGATTGTCCTCATCCAGAAGATATTCCTCCGCCTGTTTCATACGGATATCCGTCACCCGCTCCATGATGGTCATACCTGTCTTCTGTTTGTAGAAATTGCTCAGGTTTGAAGGCGACATTCCAAACCAGTCCGCCATATACTGCACCGAAAATTTCTCCAACAGTACATTCTCACGCATGAACTGTTCAATCCCGGCAATCTCCGTCTCACTGTCCTTTTTCTTTTTCTCCGTCAGGAAGAGACAGATATTGTTGGCAATATTGCGGATCTTGTCCGTCAGCTCGTCCACCGTATCGGTGCGCGCCATGACCACGGAATAGGAAACGCGTTCCCCATTCTCCAGCATACCGCAGGAATGAAGCAGCTCCATCACCTGCATGATCAGATTGTAGCACACCATTTTGGAATATACCGGCGGCATTCCGGAAGTCTTCACATGACTGTTGATCTCATCCATGATCCGGTTCACTTCCTCCGTATTCGCCAGCCGGGTATTCAAAAGCAGCTGCTCTATCAGCTTCTTCGGTTTCGTTACCTCCACCAGCTCCTCGTCCAGCACCTGCTCCGAGTCAATGTAACAACTGTTGCCCTTAGCAAACTTGAACTCCATGGAAAGCACTGTTTTAAGGAAGATCTGCTGAATATCGTCAATATTTTCAAAGAGCGGACTGAAGGAGAAGGAAATATCGATCTTCGTCTCCCGCTCCAGATCCTTCCACATAAACCAGGTAAACTCCCGGTAATTCTTTGCTTTTCCCCTGTCCATGGCGCCCACATAGACGAATTTTCTCTCCTCAGGCAGTTCGATCATGTAACCTTTGAGATATCTGTGAAGCACGGCCTCCACCTCTTCATTATCCTTCGCCGCCTCATCCTCCTGCAAGAGAAAGACGATCAGGAAATACAGATCCCCCCTCAGGTTTAACATGCCGTCCTTTTCCACCCTCTCCTCAAATTCCTCCCGGGCATATTTTCCCTTCAGCAGATTGTACAAAAAATTAAACTGTACCGCATTGGTCAGTTCCTGTCTGCGCCACAGCATGGGAAGCAGATTATTCTTGATCCCGAAAAAGATCAGTACCACCCCCACCACAAGGACAAAAACTATAATGCACCAATACAGATGGCGGATCCTCATGAAATCGGCATAGACAATGTCGGGATTATAGTACTGTACGTAAATCCTGCTTTCCTTCTCCACCCTGATCTCATAATACCCCTCCAGGGTACCTTCCCTCAGCATTTCAGACAGTCCCTCGTCCATATTGCAGGAATACTGGATATTCCCCTGGCGGTCATAAACAACAAGATTATCGAGGATATCCGCCTCCGGCATCTTCATCAGGAAGATCAGCAGGGCTCTCCTGCCGTTTATGAGCACGGAAGTATGACATATGGTCCTGACAGGTACCGTCCCCTCAGGAAATGTCTGGAAGAGATACGTTTCCACATGACCGTTCTTCTCCTCCTCCAAAATATCATCCACGCTTTTCAATGCGAACAGCGGGTACAGCTCCCGCAGCTTATCCTTTCGGAAAGTACTGGTGGTGGAAAGATAGGCAAATTCATCCCCCTCGTACCAGAAAATAACCTCCTTCAGGATCGGATTATTGATGGCAAAGCTCTGCAGCTCCCGCAGCACTTCCTTGGCTTCCTCAACATTTGACAGATCGCTGTTAAACGAAAAATTGTCACCATAGACCACGTTAACCCTCACCGTGTCCAAACTGCTGAATACTCCCTCCAGATCATTGGCACACCCTATCATCCGATTTTCCAGCTGATAGGCATAGTTCAGCCTGATCTTTTCCAGTATGCTGATCTGCATAAATCCGGAGAACGCCACTACGGGCAAAAGCAACAGTGAGGCATAGAGTATGATATGCTTGTAGAATAGCTTGTCTTTCATGAATAACTTCCTTTATGGCATCTTAACGTTTCTGCTCTCATTTCGTTTCCATCTAATAATACCACGACCCCAAAAGCATGTAAATCTGCCAAAATTATCCCCTGTGTGCTATTTCTTTTTAACGCTTCCCCCCGTGACAAACGGCAAAGAAATGGCATAGTTCAACTCATTCCTTCACAATCTTCGGCATACAGATAATTCGTTGCGGATCATGAGATCACAGTCGGATGCAGGAGCGAAATGTAACAGCCCGGCTACCTGTCTGAACTGTTGTGTCGAAATATTTGCAGAAAGGAACAGCCATATAAACAAAGTGCCAAACCACAGGTTCCTGCCCATGACTCAGCACTTTTTTTACATTACTTTTTCCGCCGGCCGACACCGGATACGGCTCCGGATCCGAAATCCTCCGGAGATGTCCCTCAAACCTCAATCGTATACTCTGCGTAAAACACCTCGGACGGCGCAAGCTTATTCCCATACTCACGCTGGGACAATTCCCCCGCAAAAGTCTCTCTGTCGCCTCTTCCATACCATGGTTCCACACAGACAAACGGTACATTCTTCTTGGCGGGCGCCCACAGGGCCAAAAGCGGCGCGTCAAAGCTGACTGTTACAAAAGGCCGGCTGCTGCCGTCACAGAGCGATATCTTATGCACCTGATCCTGCTCTATGACCAGCGCATCCTCAGCAAAAAGATCCTCCGTGATATCCAGTACTCCGTCCCGCAGGATATACTCCCGCGTATGCTCTGAAAGCAGACTGCCAGACCCCACCACACGGGATATGATCTTATCCTTTGTGTCAAACAGCAGCCTGCAATCCGTCAGCACCCCTTTGCCGTCAGGCGGGCACAAAAAACCCGGATGCCCGCCGATGCTGAAATACATTTCCTGTCCGCCGCGGTTTGTGACCTTCCACGAAACCACCAGCTTATTTTCATCTGTTCTGTCAAACCGATAGCCGATCTCCAGTTCAAAATCAAAAGGATACATTTCCTTTGTGCTCTCATCCGCCCGGAGCATAAAGCCCAGTTCGTCCTCCCGCTGCCGCAGAAGCTCAAACTCCATATTCTTCGCAAATCCGTGCTTGAGCATGGAATACTCTTTTCCTCCGTACCGATAGCTGCCTCTATTCAGAC
>JAIEKC010000286.1:0-2733 GCA_029064505.1 Acetatifactor sp. | reverse complement strand
GGCGGATAACCCTGGCAAGTTCCATTCCGCTCTGACCGCCCAGTTCAATGTCCAACAGGAGGATATCCCATAACTTGTCCTCTGAGTACAGGAACAGGAAGGATTCCGCTGACGGAAATGATCTGACATGTATGGCAGCATCCCGGCTGTCTGCCCAAAGCTTCGCCAGGGAAGCCATATATGCCATGTCTGTGGGATTATCATCCACGATCGCAATCTTGTATGGCATGATCACATAAACCTCCAATTGTCCTTGATCCTCTGTTTTGGATATCTTATCACAGTCCTGTTTATAATTCCAGTGAAAACATATGCCAGCCGCATTGAAAAAAATGGTTTTTCATGATACTCTTTACAAAGAAAATGTCTTGAGATAACTTGTACGAGTTTATAGCGGGATTGAATGACTTTCCAAGGTTTCTTTTGGATAAATGGTACAAGTTATTTTGCGACAGCTTCTAAGATTTCATGTTTTGTACGTGTCAGAGACAGGTATGGGGGTATAATAATGGATCAGATATTTATAACGAATTTAACCATTCAAAAGGTCAGACATTTGAAGGATATTACCATTCCTCTTTCGAAAGATCATATAAAGCATTTGATCTTGACGGGAAAAAATGGCAGCGGAAAAACAAGTGTTGTGGAAGCTGTGGCAAGTCATCTGGATAATGTATTTACAGATGAAGATTTCATGGAAAAGGAAGCCTCGCTGTACAGCGCCAAAAGTGAAAGAGATAAGGCAGTCGGGGAAGGAAAAGATGAGGAAGAAATTTTAAGATTAGAAAAAGACGTCCGCACGAGAGAGGAGAATTTGTGGTATAGCAGAGAAGGACTGGATATACAGTTTAATCATAAAACAGATAGTATTTACGCATTAAAAGAACAAAATCATTACGTTTTAGCGTATTATAGCGCAGATAGAGAATTTTATGCCATGCAGCCTCAGCATGTGGAAAAGGTGCAGTTAAGAGAAGACTATGGGGCGTTTGAATCTCCCCGAAATGATTTCGTAAAATATTTATTGGATCTGAAAATGACAGAAGCATTGTCAAGGAATAATAAGAAGACGGAAAAAGCGGACGAAATACAGGCATGGTTTGCCGGACTGGAAGAACTTTTGAAAAAGATATTTGACGATGATTCGTTGAAGCTGATATTTGATGAGGAAACATTTCGATTTCATATTTTACAAGAGGGGAGGGAGTTTTTTGACTTTAACACATTGTCCGACGGTTATCAGGCGGTACTGGATATCGTATTGGATATCATTATGCGAATGGTGAAACAGACACAGCGTGCGTTTGATTTCAGACTTCCGGGAATTGTGGTGATAGATGAGATTGAGACGCATCTTCACCTGGAACTGCAGAAAAATATAATGCCGTTATTGACTGCAATTTTTCCAAATATCCAGTTTGTTGTGACTTCACACTCGCCTTTCGTATTGAGCAGTCTGGAGAATGCGGTGATTTATGATCTGGAAAACCGTGTATTGGTAGAAAGCGGATTGGTTAATGTACCCTATGACGGTATTGTGGAGGGATATTTCGGAGTGTATAAGCTGTCTGATACTTTGAAAGAAAAATATGAGCGGTATAAAAGCCTTGTGGGCAGAAAGTATCTGACTGATGATGAATTGGCTGAAATTGCGGAACTGGAAATGTACCTGGATGAAATACCGGATTATCTCGCATTGAATATTACAACCGAGTATAGAAGGCTGAAACTGGAATTTATGAATCGGGAGGATATAGATGGTTAAAATAGAACGCTCTTTTCCGGCACCCGAATCCCTGGCAGAAGAGGCTCGTAAGGTGAATGGAAGATATGACAGGGAAGATGTGATAGAACAGCTGAAAAAGGATTTTTATAACAAATGCTATATATGTGAGATGAAAGAATTGCAGGATCCAAATGTGGAACATCTGCTTCCACATAAAAGGGGGAAATACCCGGAGAGAAAGTTTGATTGGGAAAACCTTTTCTGGTCATGTGGGCACTGTAATGGAATGAAGAATAACAGCAAATATGATGAGGGAATTATAGACTGTTGTAAAAGTGATCCCGAGAAGAACATCTATTTTCGAGTAAGGGATGATGTGGTAGTAACTGTAACTGACCCGGATGATGGGATGCTAAAACGGACAGCACTTTTGGTAACAGAAGTATTCTCGTTGAAAAACACAGGGATGAGGATATATACCAGTGATGAAAGATTGAAACTGCTCCAGAAGGAGATGAATCTGTTATACAGACAGCTTGAAAAAGTACATAATGGCAGTGCTTCAAAAATGACCATGAGAATGATCCGCAGCCTGTTAAGACGAGAATCTGCATTTGCAGCATTTAAGAGATGCTATGTGCGTGACCATGCTGCGGAATATCCGGAACTGCAGCAATATGTGGCTTTGGATTAATAAGTGAGTAAAGCCTGAGCATATGATAAGCTGTTTTAGACAAAAGTACGGGAATTGCAAAATTGGTATCCCTGCTGTTGAGAATGTTTCTGATCATGTCGACAGGATTGTTCTTTCGGAAGAGACAGCTGATCTCCACAGAGGGAAAGAAGAAGCGCACGGATCTGGTGATCTGTTTGATTTTACCTTGTGAACAAAATAAAACAGGAAAAAGGTAAATGCTTTATACAGAAATTATTTGTTACCATTCACAGCCATTTTAATTTCTGATGTTTAATGAATTCCCGGTTCTTTCTGTACTTTGGGTATCCGC
>JAIEKC010000285.1:0-1743 GCA_029064505.1 Acetatifactor sp. | reverse complement strand
GCCCCGCACAGATTCCAAGATCATACCCTTGGCTTCGCCGGAACCAAAACGGGGGACTTTGGCATTCAATAAGTAGGAATCTCTCTGATAACCGGAGAAAGCAAGAGATTCTTTGTGTTCGCTTTCGCGCTCTGCTCTCCATTTTACAAGAAATTTGTCAACTTTTTCACCGAGGGGCCTGCAGCCCTCCAATGAGATGATTCCAAGAGAACCAACGGGAATAGTCTCCAAGTTCCTTTTTTCTTCTCGGTTGCCCATGAAAAATTATCCTCGCTTTCTGGTAGGTGGTGTTATTATATGTAGCAGCTCGATCGCGGAATGATCCGCAGGCTGTATGCAGTCGCTCTTGTCGCTGTAAACGGCGGTATGCATGACAGAATGATCACCGTCGGGCAATGCGGATATCCGCCCCGGTTAACTTATAAAATTTGAAATTGCTGGTGAGACGCGAAAAAATTCTGTCGGAGTAACGCGCCTGCAGCTCCCCGAGGTTCAGGTTGGTAGAGATGATGGTCGCGTTCCTTCTCAGCTGCCGTTCGTTGAGACAGGCAAATAGCTGGGAATTGATAAAAGTATTGGTGGTCTCTGTGCCCAGATCATCGATAACCAACAGATCGCAGCCGTAAATATCTTCATAAAAGCTGTGAAGCTGAGCCTTCTCTCTGGAATCAAAGCTGTAATAGGCCAGACATTCGAAAAGGTTCAGGGCGCTGAAATATATGACTGAATATCCGTGAGCGATCAGTTCATTAGCGATACAGCCCGATAAAAAACTTTTTCCAGTACCTACTGTACCATAAAAGAAGAGATTATGGTAGTCTTCTTTGAAGTTTTCTACAAAATTATGGCTTGCCGAGACTGCTGAGCGAAAATGGAGCAGATCATCTCCCTGATAATAATCGTAGGAGAGAGTTGAGAAATTTTCTCTGGAGATGATCTCCCGAATATTGGACTGGTCATATAAGAGGGCGACTTCCTGCTGGCGGAAACAATGGCACTTCTCCCTTCTGCCATCGGTTCCGCTTACATAGCCCGTATCCCGGCATGCGGGACAGCCATAGTCCGGCTCCAGATAATCGTCGGGATAGCCGGCATCCCTGAGCAGCCCTTTCTGTCGGCGTGAGATCTCTTCCAGAGAATCGTGCAACCGGGCCAAAGCGCCGTCATCTCCTGACAGCAGCATCCTTGCGGCATCCACGGAGAGTGTGCTGACGGAATCCGCCAGTTCCTCATAGCCGGGTATCTCTTTGTAGATTTCCTCCTGTCTGGATGCCAGCCGGGAACGGTTGGTGTCACGCCTGCGCTCATAGCCTCTCATGATAGCTTCGTATTGGGAATTAGTCAGTGCCATGCGATTCCTTTCCAACCCAGTGCTCCATCCGGTCAGGAATTGAGCTTGTGGGCTGCATGGTCCGTACCGGTGCAAGACAAAATTTCGACGGCGATGCGGTGGCATCGTCTGGAAACTTTAACGACGCAATGGTGCGAAACAGGTAGTACACGAGTTTAATTTCAGGCCGGATAGAGTACTGGATCAATTGCTCAACAGTTTCTTCTCCAGAGCTTCAAAATCATATGTATTTTGGGTAAATTGATTAAAACGGTTTATTGGTTTGTGTGATGCCCCGTCAGCATCTGACACCCTGCCGTTGTTCTTTTTGTTCCTGTGGTACGCCTCATCCAGCCGTATAATGTCTGCTGTGCTCTGAACATTCTGCTCCTTCCACATGGAAAGCATCCTGT
>JAIEKC010000284.1:0-2966 GCA_029064505.1 Acetatifactor sp. | reverse complement strand
GATATATTTTATGTATATCCGGTTTTATATTATTATTTCTGTTTCAGACTGACTGAAAAGGAATATTATTATCTATGATAAGGAAAAGGGAATTATATGTATCAGACAGATACTATTGCGGCTATTGCCACGGGAATGACCGATTCGGGCATTGGTATTATACGGATCAGCGGTGAGAATGCTGTTTTAACGGGCAGCAGATTGTTTCGTACACCTTCCGGAAAAGACATTTTGGAAAATGTGGATAGTCATACTTTTTATTATGGTTATATTGTGGATAATGTTCAAGACAGATCCGATGACTGGAAAGATCTTATTATTGACGAGGTTATGATCGTAGTCATGAAAGCTCCCAGAAGTTATACGGGAGAGGATACGGTTGAGATACAATGCCATGGCGGCGTACTTGTGATGCAAAAGATCTTGTCTGCCGTGATCGATGCCGGAGCAAGGCTGGCGGAGCCGGGAGAGTTCAGTAAGAGAGCTTTCTTGAATGGGAAGATGGATCTGTCCAGAGCGGAAGCGGTTATGGATGTGATACATTCCCAGAATGAGTATGCCCTCAGATCTTCTGTGAATCAGTTGAAAGGCGGATTGTCGGAAAAAGTAAAAGCTTTGAGAGATCAGATCATTTATGAGATCGCATTTATAGAATCTGCTCTGGATGACCCCGAGCATATAAGCCTGGAAGGGTATAGTGATACCTTATCCGAAAAATTGAGAGATATATCTGTTACTCTGGAAAAGATGATAGCCTCTTCCGAAAACGGTAAACTGATCAGGGAAGGTATCAATACCGTTATTGTAGGAAAGCCAAATGCGGGAAAGTCTTCTCTATTGAATGTACTGGTGGGAGAGGAGAGAGCGATCGTTACGGATATAGCCGGTACTACCAGAGATATTTTGCAGGAGACTGTCAGGTTTCATGGAATCAGTTTAAATATAACGGATACTGCCGGCATCAGAAATACAGAGGATACCGTGGAAAAGATAGGTGTGGAGAGAGCATTGCAATATGTGGAAAACTCAGATCTTATTTTATATGTTGTGGATATCTCTGTAGAATTGGATGAAAATGACAGAAAGATCATTTCCGTGTTAAACAATAAAAAGGTGATCGTGCTCTTAAATAAATCAGATCTCTCTATGGTGGCAGATGAGGATCATTTAAAAGATATTCTTCCTGATGGTGCTGAAGTCATAAGGACTTCCACTATGGATAACAGAGGAATGGATGAGTTGGAAGAAACTGTAAAGGATATGTTTTTCAGTGGACAGCTTAAGAGTAATAACGAAGTGGTCATTACAAATGTGCGCCATAAGGAAGCTTTGCGGGAAGCTCTGCAATCTTTGAGGCTGGTGGAAAAAAGTATAGAGGACGGCATGCCGGAAGATTTCTATTCCATTGATCTGATGAGCGCTTATGCCTCACTGGGAAAGATCATAGGAGAGGAAGTGGATGATGATCTGGTGGAAGAGATTTTTTCTAAGTTTTGTATGGGTAAATGAAGGTCAGAAATATTATGATATGTAATATATAGGATGGAGAAATAAATGGGTGAGTTTCGGGAGAAAGTAGATGTATGCGTAGTTGGTGCCGGTCATGCCGGTTGTGAGGCGGCATTAGCCTGTGCCAGGCTTGGGTTGGAAACGGTAATTTTTACTGTCAGCATTGACAGTATTGCTTTAATGCCCTGTAATCCCAACGTGGGGGGATCTTCCAAAGGCCACCTTGTAAGGGAACTGGACGCTCTTGGAGGGGAGATGGGTAATAATATTGATAAGACTTTTATTCAGTCTAAGATGTTGAATGTTTCCAAAGGTCCTGCCGTTCATTCCCTTCGGGCGCAGGCTGACAAGTCAGAGTATTCCCGTGCAATGAGAAAGATTCTGGAAGATCAGGAGCATCTGACGATCAAACAGGCAGAAATATGTGAATTGTTATGGGAAGAATATTCTGATTTCGGGAATATTGCAGATAAGAAAATAACCGGTGTTAAGACCTTTACCGGAACGGTTTATGAATGCAAAGCCGTGATCCTTTGTACCGGCACTTATTTAAAGGCAAGATGCCTATGTGGTGAAGCTGTCACTCATACCGGACCTAACGGATTACAGGCTGCTGATCATCTGACGGATTCCCTTGAAAAAATGGGAATCGAGATGCGTCGTTTTAAAACGGGTACTCCTGCCAGAATGGATAAGAGAAGTATTGATTTTTCCAAAATGGAAGAACAATTCGGAGATGATAGGATCGTACCTTTTTCTTTTTCCACGGATCCTGACTCTGTTCAAAAAGATCAGGTCTCCTGCTGGCTTACTTATACCAATGCACAGACCCATGAGATCATCAGAAATAATTTGGACAGATCTCCCATCTACGCGGGTATTATTGAAGGTACGGGGCCCAGGTATTGTCCTTCCATTGAAGATAAGGTGGTAAAATTTGCAGATAAAGAACGTCATCAGGTTTTTATTGAACCGGAAGGACTTCACACAAATGAAATGTATGTGGGTGGTATGTCTTCCTCTCTTCCGGAGGATGTACAGATTGCCATGTACAGAACGGTTCCCGGTCTGGAAAATTGCAAAATAGTGAGAAATGCATATGCAATAGAATATGACTGTATTAATGCCAGACAGCTTTTTCCTTCCCTGGAGTTTAAGTCTGTTAAGGGACTTTTCAGTGGAGGACAGTTCAACGGAAGCAGTGGTTATGAAGAGGCTGCCTGTCAGGGATTGATCGCCGGCATCAATGCATCTATGGAGATTCTTGGGAAAGCTCCTCTGATTCTTGACAGGGGGGAAAGTTACATAGGTGTTCTCATTGACGATCTGGTGACAAATGATAACAGGGAGCCCTATCGGATGATGACTTCCAGGGCGGAATATCGTCTGTTGCTGCGCCAGGATAATGCGGATCTGAGACTCAGGGAAAAGGGTTATGAGATCGGATTGATTTCTGA
>JAIEKC010000283.1:0-4315 GCA_029064505.1 Acetatifactor sp. | reverse complement strand
GAGCGGCGTTGTTGCGCCTGACAGGGTCCCGTGACCGGTGCTTTGGGGGGATCTGAGCCGGCGCAATGGGGCGGTTGATCCATATCCGATGTGGCGCTGCAACAAGTACACTCTTCGGGAATGTTGTGAACAGACGGGCAGCAATACGGCAGCATATTTCAATATGGAGGATACGGAAGATGTCGCAGATCATTGCGGGTATGTACGAAATAGACAGGCAGATAGGAGCCGGGGGCGGCGGAGTGGTATATCTGGGGCACCACCTTCGTCTGGACAAGCAGGTGGTACTAAAGGCGGATAAGCGCAGATTGTCCACGGCCACGGAAGCGCTGCGTCGGGAAGTGGATATGCTGAAAGGATTGAGCCACACTTACATTCCCCAGGTCTATGACTTTGTTCAGGAGGATGGCGTTGTCTATACCGTCATGGATTATATCGATGGGGAAAGTCTGGACAAGATGTTGGGAAGGGGACAGCTGCCCACTCAGCCCCAGGTGGTCAAGTGGGCCTGTCAGCTGTTGGAGGCGCTCAGTTATCTTCATGGCATGCCCCCTCACGGAATCCTTCACGGGGATATCAAGCCGGCCAATATCATGCTGCGTATGAATGGAAATATCTGCCTCATCGATTATAATATCGCACTGGCCCTGGGTGAAGATGGAGCGGTGAAAGTGGGGTTCAGCAGAGGCTATGCATCTCCGGAGCATTATGGTGCGGATTACATAAGCGCTAACAGGACTGCCGCAGTGGGGACAGTGACAGGGACAAAGACCACAGGGCTGCTGAAGCATGGGATGTCTCGGACCGATCCGGAAAAGCGTGATTCAACACGGACCGGTCTGCGGAAGCATGGAGCAGCCCAGACCGATCCGGTACGGCCTAATCCGATTCAGTCCGGTTCGCCGGAAAGCGGTATGATGCAGGCTGAGCCGCCGAAGGGCCGGGGGATGCGGGACGGTTCCCCGGTGTATGATATGACGGAAGCCGATCCGGATGTGACGCTGGCCGACACGGAGGTGACCATGGTGGATCCGGGCATGCCGCAGTCTGGTCTGGATGTGTTCCAGGCCGGTCCGGGTATGCCGCAGTCTGGTCTGGATGTGTCTCAGGCCGGTCCGGGTATGTTACGATCCGGTTCGGGCACACCGCAGTCTGCTTCGGATGTGACTATGACAGACGACGGAGACGCAGCGGACCGTCTGTCTGATCCGGACAGGGATTCTGCCGCTGCGGGAACAGGCGGGTCCTTCCGCGCGGAAGATTCATCCCGGACTGGAAGCCGTTCTCAGACAGGCAGTACCGCAGGCGGAAAAAAGGGGATCCTTCTGGATGTGCGTTCCGACATATACAGTCTGGGCGCTACCCTTTATCATATGCTGTCGGGGCGGAAACCGGCACAGGATGCCCGCGAAGTGGTGCCGCTGGGGGCTGACGTATGCAGTCCCGCGGTGGCGGATATCATCAGAAAGGCCATGGCTCCCGATCCGGCAATGCGTTATCAGTCCGCAGAGGAAATGCTTGCCGCCTTTCTGCTGCTCCATAAGAGGGATATCAGAGTCCTTCGTCATAAAAGGAGGGAGAGGATATTTGCCGCGGCTATGGCAGTATCCTTCCTGGCCGGAGGGGCCTGTACTTTTGTGGGATTAAAGCAGTTGGAGCAGAGGCAGGCAGCGCTTACCTCCGCGGAATATTCCGCCAATGCCCTGGCGGAGGGGAATGTGTCAGAAGCTTTACGGCTGGCATTGCAGGCAATTCCCACGGGAAACAGCATTCTGGAAGCTCCTGTTACGGCGCAGGCACAGAAGGCTTTGTCGGATGCGCTGGGAGTCTATGATCTGTCGGAAGGCTTTGAAGCCGTGGATGCAGTGAATCTGCCGTCCGCCCCTTTTAAGATCGTAATATCGCCCGAAGGATCCCGCTTTGCGGCAGTATATGCTTATGAGGCGGCGGTGTATGACGGGGAGACCCTGGAGCAGACGGCGGCTTTGCCGATCCGGGAATCGGCTTTGTCCGATCTGGTATTTTTGGACGAGGACAGGATCGTCTTTGCGGGGGAAGAGGGGGTGTCGGCATATGATCTGAATGCCGGGCAATACCTCTGGACACAGGCGCCGGCAACCTTTCTGGCCCTTTCCGGTGACGGCAGCTGCGTGGCCGCCGTGGACAGGGATGAAGACAGGGCGGTGATCTACCGCGCGTCTGACGGGGAGAAGCTGTATGAGCGCTCTTTTGAGGGAGAGCATATGCAGGTGGCGGCAAACGATATCTTTGCGGATCCGGAGGATGATATCTTTGCTCTGAATGAGGACGGTACTCTTCTGGCGATAAGCTTTGCAGGCGGCGGACTTATGGTTTTTGATATGGATTCGCCGGAGGAGGATCTGATCATTTATGATTTTTCCCATTATACCCATTTTGAGGGCGGCTTCTGCGGGAGTTATTTTGTGTATGCGGCCGGCGCAGGCTCCGGCTCCGAGTTTGGGATCGTGGATACGGAAGAAGGGATTCTGCTGGGGGGATCACAGTCGGGAAGTCCTTATATTTTGAAAGCGGACGGGGAAGGAATTTATCTGGCAAATGAAAATCTGCTGGTTCGGTTTGATCCGGTAACTCTGGAGCAGATGGAGCTTGCTTATACGGACAGTGTGAACATTACGGGGTTTGCCGTGGGTGGCGGATATGTTCTCACAGCTACGTCGGATAACGGCTTTTCCTTTTATGACGGCGGCGCCCATCTGATGTCCTCGGAGCGCTGTCAGGAGAACTGTGACTTTGTTACATTATCCCGTGGAACTGCGATCATTGGAAACAGGAACGAGCCGTATCTGCGGGTCATGAAACTGGAAGATCACAGCGATGCCATACTTTGCTCCTATGATCCCAGATACCTGCATGACGAGGCACGCATCAGCAGGGATCAGGAGACGGCAATGCTGTTCAGCTACGAGAGCTTTGCAGTCTATGGCAGGGACGGTCAGTTGATAAGCAGAGTTGACCTGCCTGATGGGGGGCAGATTTACGACCAGCAGTTCCGCAAAAATGAGGACAGCTCTTACCTGGAGGTCATCTGGTATGACGGAATGGTGCGTTGTTACAGTGCAGCGGACGGTACCCTGATCTCAGAGACAAGAGGGGAGGCACCGGAAAGGGATCTATATGAGGAATTTTATACGGATCAATACCGTATTGTCTCGTCCCTGCATGACGCACCGGTGGTTTATGAGCTGGGATCGGGTAAACAGGCGGCGGTTCTGGAGGAGGACTCTTATCTGACTTATGTGACGCAGTTGGACGGGTATCTGCTGACGGAGTATGTCAGCGCGTCAGGGGAGCGGTACGGGCTGCTGTTGGATCAGGATTTCGGCACAGTGGCGTATCTGCCGGATCTCTGTGATGTGACGGAGGATGGGTTTGTGTTTGATGATGGGGCGGGGAAGCTGCGGATGTGCAGGAGGTATTCTTTGCAGGAGTTGATCGGGATGGCGGAGACCGGGATGTAGAGGCGGGGAATGGCCTCTTAACATGTGTCCAAACCAGCTGATGATACATGTTGTTTCAATAAAATGTAGCTGTTTCGAATAGTCACAATAAGATTAAGGAGAAGTGGGAACATGAAAAGAAACATTTTAAAATGTGGAGCAGCAGTAATGGCGGGAGTGTTTGCCATGTCGGTATTACTGGCTGTGCCTGTCTTACCGGCAAGAGCGACCGAGACAGAAAACAACAGCATTGCTCCAGTTTCAGGCAATGACGCTGAAACGAATGTAATGAGGTCAGCAGAGATCAGGGCTGCAGCTTCTACAGGAACAATCGGGGCGCCTGACGGGAATGGAGACGTTTTAGAGTGGAGTTATGATGACAGTACACAGACTTTGACAATTACCGGAACAGGAAGTCTGAGCGGAGGTGGCCTTAAGGCAGAACCTTTCGAAAGCATGGAGATCAGGAAGGTACAATTTCAGGATTGCAAAGTGATTGGAAGTATGGCGAATGCATTTGGTGCATATGGTTCTGATTATAATATCAGTAATGTGGAACAAATTGATTTTTCAGGTTTGGATACTTCAAGCGTGACAGATATGCATGGTATGTTTTATGGTTGTAGTAGTCTGAGAAGTCTGGATCTAAGTAGTTTTACCCCCGTGAATGTGACAGATATGAGTCAGATGTTTTATGATTGTAGAAGTCTGGAAAGTCTGGATCTAAGCAGCTTTACCACTGGGAATGTGACAAATATGAGTTATATGTTTTCAGGCTGTAACAGTCTGGGAAGTCTGGATCTACGCTGCAGTCCATCCTGGTTGGGTAGATCTAT
>JAIEKC010000282.1:0-11361 GCA_029064505.1 Acetatifactor sp. | reverse complement strand
GCCTTATAGAATCCGCAGCATCCGCCGCTCTTACGCGCTCCCGCATTTGTTTGCATATCCACGTCTTACCTGTTGAATGCAAACATCTCTTTGATATCAGCTGGAATAACTCTCCAAAAAATTATACAGGCTTTTCTCATCCGGCATCCACATCATCTGAATGATCTCCTGCTGTACATTCTCCGGCAGCGAAGTCAGCGGAATCTCCGTATGGATATAGATCGTCTTCCGATCTTCCAGGTAGACCACCACCTCATTGTCATAGACAGCCAGATAAAAGCTGGCGCTGGGCTGCACATACCGATAATTCATCTGTACCACCACCCGCTCTCTGGAAAAGGAAAGGACCTCAAGTCCCACAAACCCTCTCTCCATCTCCGAGAGAGGCGGGTGTGCCTCATACAGCTCCATTGCCTCCAGAAATTGCTTCCTGTTCATACCCATATATTGGGAGGGCAGTCTCCACGTAGTCTGTACCACGGACTGATCTAAGATATTGGTCTCCTCCAATACATACTCCGTGTCTGCGGAAAGAGTTTCGGAAGCTGCCGCCGCCTCCTGCAGCAGCTCCTCATCCGGATACGGAATTTCCTCCTGTCCGGTCTCCGCCACGCCATAATCCAGCCTGTTTTCCGGTACCTCCACAGGCTCTTCGAGCAGGGGACTCCGGTACGGATCATCAGACAAGTCCCTGCTTTCAGGCACCTGTTCCCCCGGATAAAAAAAGTGGCTGGACACCACACCACCGTAAAATCCGATCCCCAGCATTATCATGGGATATATAAAATATAAGCTGATACCTTTTACAAATTTCATATTTTCTCTCACTCTGCCGTTCTAACGGTTTTGTAGTCAGTATCAGCCTTTTTCCATATTTTTATACAATGTTCCTGAAGCATGTTTGAAAAGTCATTTCCCGGGATGTGCATTTTCAAACACGCTCTGACAAAATCGACATACCTATGTCCATCTTTAAAATGTTCTTATGTAACCTATCAGTGACCTGTCCGGTTACGTTCTCACAACAGATGGAGCATCTGCCCGAAGGATATGATCCACTTCCCTCCGGGAATATTCTCCAGCTCCTGCTCACTGAAATTCCTGGCAAACAGCAAAAGTCCCCAATATATGACTGCCGAAAGCACACCGCAGACGATTAACGACACAGCCTCACCCAGATGAGGCGTGATCAGTTTGGAAAGAAGCATGCACAAAAGTCCGGTAATACAGATCGCCCCCGCAGGAATCACGAAAATCTGCAGCCAGAGATCACCAACCCGAAGCTGTCTGTAGGTAATGACTCCCAACAGGACACAGCAGACCGCACTGCCCATGATCCCGGCATAGACCAGTGCCAGTATACCCGCCTTCCACACATTCAGAAACAGAGTCATGCTCAGCACATACACAATATCGGAGATCGCCAGTGCTCCCAAAACCAGAAGACTTTTTCCCGTCAGCATCAGAAACCTGATAAAGTAGAATGCCAACACCGCAAAAGGGATCATCAGAGCACCGCCCCGAAACATTTTTGTCACCAACACACTATTCCCGGCATCAAGAAGGCTCGCCGCCTGCTCTGCCATTATCGCCGTAAATACCGCTGAAAACAGAGAATGGATCACGGCAATATGGACGCCGCCCTGAAACACGACTCTTGCAAACCGCTGCTCCCCTTTCCGCAGCATGGTCACTGTCCTGCTGCAGATCTGAATAATGACGCCTGCCGTCAGCAGGATCAGCAATATGCTGACAACCAGATACTTTCCAAAATAAGCGCCGTAATCCAACATGCCCGCATCCCAGTTCACAACACTCTTCCCAAAAAACAGAAGTCCCAGAATGACCGGCAGCAACAGCAATTGCTGCATCGCAAAATACGGCACCCTGTTGACGGAAAAAATCTGTACCGCACTCAGGAAGGAATCCGCGGAGCGCATCCCCTCAGGCTGCTCTCTCTTTCTGGAATGCCTGCTGATCTTCCGGAGCACCAATAAAAGCAATATCACAAATATCTCACTCATACCAACCGCTATGCAAAAGCCCGCTGCGGTATGCATCGATGCAAAATCAGCCTTTACCAGCAGTCTGCCGACTTTTGCACCATAGTTTTCCAGAGAGCGGCAGAAGATCTGACTGAAGATCAGAATAAATACCTGACGGAGAACACTTGCCACCGCTGTAGGCAGTTCCGAACTCTCTCCCTGACAAAATCCCATAAAAACAGCGGAAACTCCCCGCAGCAGCAGCGCCGGGGCCAGAAGCATGAGCAAATATACACTGTACTGCACATGAAACAGCTTTTCCGCAATGATGTCTGCCCCGAAAAAAAGCACCACAGTGCCTGCCAGCCCCACAGCCAGCTGAAATATCATAATATTGCGGCGCATCATTGCCGCACTTTTATACTGTCCTTTTGCGTTGCGGACCCTGAGAAGCTTACCTAAAGTATCCGCAGCATACCAGCTGTACAATGCCCATACAAAAGAAAAAGCCAGTACTGCCACCGCTAAATAAGTGATGCCGTTATCTCCCGCCATACCGCCGACGATGAGAATATTGATCAAAGAAATGATCTTGGCAGCTCCCTGTATCTTCCGTCTCTTTATTTCATTTGAATTCATCCGATGTACCTCAAAATCAGTCTCTGGTAATTCCCAAATCTGCCAGCAGCTCCTCCTGCTTCCTCTCCATGACCTCCGCCTCCTCAGGCCTCATGTGATCATAACCGCACAGATGCAGCATACTGTGTGCCACCAGAAATGCAAACTCTCTCCTCAGACTGTGTCCATAGCTTTCCGCCTGCTCCAGCACCTTGTCCACTGAAATCATAATGTCTCCCAATATCAGCTCTCCGGTATCCGGGTCGAAGCAATCCGCCTCCGCCGCCTCGGGAATGTCAAATATGCCCTCTTTTTCAAAGTCCAGATTTGGAAAGGAAAGCACATCCGTCTCTCTGTCAATTCCCCGGCACTCCCTGTTTAATTCCCTGATACCCGCATTATCCGTCAGCACCAGATTCACCTGTGCTTCATAAGGACAGCTCTCTGTCTCAAGAATCGCTTCACATACAAGCCTTCCCACCGCTTCCGCGTCAAAGGGGAACTCTGCCTGAGACTCGTTTTCAACGTAAAAAGTCATAATAAAGCTTCTCCTCTCTGAAGATCTGATGCATCGCCTTAAATTCCTGCATCGAAATATTGCATTGCCAGAAATACCCGTCATTTACAAGCTTCTCAAACATCCCGTCAATAAATACCTTGTAGTCAATGGGATCATCTCCGTTTTCCCGCAGCTTTTGGGTAATGGAAGACACCACCTTATCCGAACACGCCAAAATCGCCGTCTCCTTATTCTTTGGCGGCTTTTTCGCGTTATACTCCTCCAGGATTTCCCTCAGCTTCGGCGGGAAATGCTTCCTGTCCATCAGCGCGGGAAGTTCTTCTCCTATCCGGTGATAATATGCCGCGCATTTCAGCATGTTTTCATCCATGTCGATCTTTTTGCATATCAGATCACAGAAATGAGCTGTATGGATACAGATAAAATAATCGTCCCTGGATTCCTCTTTAAATTTCACAAGGGCATCGTTTTCCGTGTCATTGATCTCCAGATAATTCACCCTGTACTGGTATATCACCATGGAGAAAAACAGTTTCAGTCCTACCACAAGCATTATGCTGTTGACAATAATGTTGGCCGCAGGAATCAGGAACAATTCCACATCCGGTCTGGCATTCGCCAGCAGCACGGCATTGGCAGTCTCACAGATCAGCAGACAGAGGATCGACATTACGAGGGGCAGCCCCAGCGCAAAGTCACTCTCCAAATGCTGAAACAGCGCAACGGCAAAACAGCCGCTGATAAAATATATGGCAAAATAATTCATCGTGGCGCCGCTGAGTATCACAGAAATCATCAACAGCATGGAGGAGGCCAGGATTCCCGTACTCATATTGCTGAATAAAGCCAGCATCACAAATATGGTGAGAAAAGGCCATCCCGCCGCCGGCAGGAAAACACAGGCAAAGGCAATCACCAGTCCGATACAGACACACAGCCAGAAACGAAAAGGATATTTCTCGTTATTGTAATCCAGTTTCCCCCTGACATATTCCTGACGCAGCTGAAACCCAATGACGGCAATCCCTGCCGCCGTCATGACCAGATTGGAAAGAAGCCTGTCCGGCTCCGTCTGATGAAGCCATCCGATCAACAGAACGCCGCCTCCGGCCAGTGCCATGATTCCCAATTCTGTCAATATCAACAATACCATCTTTATCCGTTTACTTTTTTCCATACTTATCTCTGCTTCTGTTTTTCTCTTTCGTCTCGTAATCATCATAAGCTTTCACGATCTTCTGCACCAGGGGATGACGCACCACATCCTTGTTTGTCAGCTTGCAGAAGGCGATATCCTCAATCTTAGCAAGCACTCTGGAGGCCACATCCAGACCGGATCTCGCACCCACAGGAAGATCCTTCTGGGAAGCGTCGCCTGTGACAATGACCTTTGATCCGAACCCGATCCTGGTCAGGAACATCTTCATCTGCGCCGGTGTGGTATTCTGCGCCTCGTCCAGGATGATAAAGGCATTATCCAGGGTACGGCCTCTCATGTACGCCAGCGGCGCCACCTCTATCAGTCCCTTTTCCATGTTTTTCGCAAAATTTTCAGGCCCCATGATCTGATACAACGCATCGTACAATGGCCGCAGATAAGGATCCACCTTACTCTGCAGATCTCCGGGCAGAAACCCCAGCTTTTCCCCCGCCTCTATGGCAGGTCTGGTGAGAATGATCCTGCTGACTTCCTCGTTCTTAAAGGCTGTGACCGCCATGGCCATGGCAAGATAAGTCTTGCCCGTTCCCGCCGGTCCCAGGCCAAACACGATCATGTTGTTCCGGATGGCATCCACATACGATTTCTGTCCCAGGGTCTTGGGCTTGATGGGCTTGCCGTTTATGGTATGACAGATACAGTCACTGTCTATCTCCGTAATTACATTTTCCTTCTCTTCCATGCCCATTGTAATGGCGTAATCCACGCTCTGCTCCTCGATTTCATTTCCTCTGTCGGAGAGAATGGAAAGCTGTTCCAATACCGATGCGGCTCTCTTTACCATGGACTCCTGCCCTGTGACCATAACGCTGCCATTCCGGTTTACCACTTCCACCTGAAAGTCCTTCTCCAGTTTCTTGACATAGGCATCCTGCATGCCAAATATCTTCTGCATCTGTTCAGAAGACATATCCAGTCTTTCGGTATAAATATCACTCATTGTCTCTGTACCTGAATCTTCCGTTCTAAATTTGCGTTTTGCGTGCTTCCTCTATTCCTCGGGGGCCTCCGCTCATTCCACAGCTTCCGTCTGATCTGCCTCATTCCACAGTTTCCGTCTCTCCTGCCCTTCCGCCCGGCCTGCCTCATTCCACGGCTTCCGCCTGATCTGTCTCTTCCGCCCCCGGCCCTGCCGGTTCTGTCCTGTCGATCACCACGCTGACTCCCACCGGCTCCTGCACCAGAAATTCTCCGTTCATAACCCATGAATCCCCAGTCGTATCTATTTTAACATCTTTTTCAATAATTTGTACCCCTTTTTCCTCTAAACTTTCAATATATTCGGAAATTTTTTGATTCAATAATACTTTTGCCTCGTCCAAAGTGTATTCATACTCTACATTCTGATACTCCCTGTGAGTGTAGCTGCCCACATAAAAAGGGATCGACAGCTTCTGAAACAGCAGAGAACGGCTCTCACGGATCACGCTGTCATAGACCAGAAAAGGCTGATTCTCCGGCATCCGCCACTCTTTTTCCCCGAGTCGGAAATAGTATCTCTTCTCTTCCCTTCCGGTATACTCCTTTTCTATGTAATCAAAAGGCAGAGAGTCTGCAAAGCTCTGCGTATGCTCCAGAATGACATCCGCGTCCGCATCCACATAGATATATTCACGCACAGTGCCGTCATCGTTGTAGACCGGCACCCGGCCTTCCACCAGCACGGTTCCTTCCTCCACAATATCACCCGCCGCCACGACGGGAACACCCCTGCGCACCATGATGGACACCACTGTCCCCGCGTACTGGGAGGCCAGATCGGCCCCTGCCGCTCTCTCCCTGGTATCGGTGATAATGGGAGCGTCATTCTCCTTGATGGAGATCCTAAGCTTTGTTCCATCCAGCTTTGCGGAAGCCCATGTCACCTGTGGGAACTGCCTGCGGATCTCCTTTTCCAGCAACTCAATATCCAGCTGTTCCTTACGCATTCCCTCCGACACCTGATTGTCCTTCAGGAAATCATCGAACACATCCCGGGTGATCTGGTAATTTCCTTCCAATTCGATATTCCAGATATGGGTGGAGGACCAGATCCAGAAGGCTACGGTCAACAGCAGCCCTGCCAGAAACATCTTCCTTCTCAGAAGCTTGGGCAGAAAAAAGGGCAGTCCATATCGCTGCAATACGGCTACCCTTGTTCCTGTCTTTTTCGCAATCGGACGAAGCTTATAAAATCCTTTCAGGGTTATGTTCATGTAATAGACTTCCCCGTCCCTCACAATGTCCCACAGAAGGATATCCTTGTTGCTGCACAGATTCATAAACCGCTCCGGCGAAAATCCATACACGCGTATCCTCAGATACCCCCGGATATACTTTAAAAACTCTATCATGGCATTCCCTCACTTCCAGATAAACCGGTTCACTGCCGCCTCAATGATCCGGCAAATGCTTATCCGCCGAACTCCACCGGCTCCGCGCGGCAATTATGTTCAGCCGCCTTTCCAATGAACAAATATACCGCATTTTTTACCGAATATGATCGGAGCCGTGCTCCTCTAAAGATAGCGTACGCAGGAGATACATCCGCTGATCTTCATATCCTCGTTGGTATAATAGTCTATGGAAAGTCCTGCACCCTCAAAACAGACCTGGCAGGTCTTTCCCTGCAGCAGGATCATCTGTCCCGTGTACTCCAGAATGCCTCTATAATTTTCGATCCACGCCTCCCTGTTTCCGGTCATGGTGACCCGCATGGCCCCCATACAGATATCCTTGGGAAGCTTCAGGGAATCTATGATCAATTCTTTTTTCGGCTGTATGCTTTTGCTGTTTTTCATATTTTTCATGTTCCCATTATATTATGGAAATCCCAAAACTATACTATAATTTCTTACAGCCGTCTAAAATTAATTTCGCAAAACCCCGGTTGCAGCGGGGCTGCCGGGTAGCACAACATTTTAACTTCAGGCAGTTATGATCTCTTTGATAAAAGATGTCCGGACAGGTTTCTCAGAAGTAATGGCACAGGCTGCCAGGTAACGTCTCTGCACTTCCTCCCGCTTCACCTCCCCATTGGCATGGATCACCGCAAGGGTATCGCCCTTTTTCACAAAATCCCCTGCCTTTTTCTGTAATACAATACCTACGGACAGGTCGATCCCGCTCTCCTTGGTCTCCCTGCCGCCGCCAAGGATCAGAGAACAGATTCCCACCTCGTCACAGGCGATATGGCTGATATACCCCTCCGCAGGCGACTTGATCTCACGAATGACGGATGCCTTCGGCAAAAGCTCCGTATCATAGACGGCTCTCGGGTCTCCTCCCTGAGCCTCTACAAACTCCGCCAGTTTCTTCAGAGCGCTGCCGTCCTCTATCACTGCATGCAGCTTTGCAAACGCTTCCTCCTTATCTCTTGCCTTTCCTCCCGCGATCAGCATCTGGCTCCCCAGCGTCATACACAGCTCTACAAAATCTTTGGGCCCGTTCCCTTTCAGCGTCTCTATGGCTTCTTTCACCTCCAGCGCATTGCCCACCGCATAACCAAGGGGCTGATCCATATCGGAGATCACGGCAATGGTGGTGCGCCCTGCATTCCTTCCAAGCCTTACCATCTCCTCCGCCAGAGCTTTCGCGTCCGCTTCCTCTTTCATAAAAGCGCCGCTTCCCGTCTTCACATCCAGTACAATGGCATCTGCCCCCGCCGCCAGCTTCTTGCTCATAATGGAACTGGCAATGAGGGACATATTATCCACCGTGGCCGTCACGTCCCGAAGGGCATACAGTTTCTTATCCGCCGGCGCCAGATCCGCCGTCTGTCCCATGATGGCAATGCCGATGCGGTTGACATTATCAATAAACTGCTCTGTAGTCAGCGCTGTGGAAAAACCGGAAAAACTTTCCAGCTTGTCAATGGTGCCCCCGGTATGCCCCAGTCCACGGCCGCTCATCTTCGCCACAGGGATGCCGCATGCCGCCACCATGGGAGTCAGCGCCAGAGAGGTCTTGTCCCCCACACCGCCGGTACTGTGTTTATCCACCTTGATACCGTCGATCCGTGAAAGGTCCAGCATATCCCCGCTGTTTGCCATAGCCATGGTCAGAGCCAGGGTCTCGCCCTCCGTCATCTTCCGAAAATAGATTGCCATCATCAGGGCTGACACCTGATAATCGGGGATCTCCCCCTTAGTGTAACCTTCTACAAAGAAATCGATCTCATCCCTGGAGAGTTCTCCTCCGTTTCTTTTTTTCATAATAATGTCGTACATTCTCATGGCTGCTGTTCCTCCTTTTCCAATTCATATACTCTCGGGATCTCCAAATATAATGGAACTCCAACCGGAAGTCATGCTATATTGAGAGAGAAATTCGTCAGCATCATTTCCATTCTCAAAAATGATAATGCGTTTTATCTGCCGGTCACTTACAATGTACATTTATAAGCTCCATTTACATGGATACACAATTCCGAAAAGAACGTCCTAAAACTCCGGCATCTTTGTAAACACTACTGTTTCACCGTCAGCCACCCCGCCATATATTTCATTCGTTTTATACCCGGTTTCCAGATAATGTTTCATAACATATTTAGCGGTATATGGCATTTCCAAATCTGCCAGCTCCGAAAATTCAAACCATTTGCAGGCTCCCTCATTCGAAGCAAAGCACGCCTCCACGCCATCCTCTAATTCGGCAAAGAAGTAATAATTCTGTCTGATCTCCCCTTTGGTCCTGCGCAGTGTGACATAGCGCAATGCCAGATTTCTGATGTCATCTTCCCTCAGTCCCAGTTCTTCTTCCAATTCCCGTAACACGCATGCTTTCGCGTCATTCAGCTCGGGCTCTTCAAAATGACCTCCCGCCGCTCCCACCCAGACATCATTGACCACTCTGCTTCCCTGCCTGAAAAGCAGCAGCATTTTGCCCTCATTCGTTATGTAGAGTGATGTCATATTCCTCAACTTTCCGTCCATTACTTCCATCTCCCCTCCATTCCCCGCCTCCCATATAGAAGCAAAGATCAGCGTATCAAATCACACAATTATAATATCCGGCCGCTGATTGCCACGAGTATGGACTTATTGTACCATAACCCCACCTTTGTCTCAATAAAAAATCTTTGTAGCTGCTTTGTAGTCCGCAAAGCTTACTACCCCGGAACATTATAAAAGCGCCACAGATTGTGGCGCTTTTCATCTTATATCATTACTCAGCTTCCCCTCCTCATTCACAATGATAATGCTTGCCGCGCACTGAATGATCGTCCGATGCCCCACAAGCTTTCTGAGTTCCATAATATACCCGGCCATAACAGAACCTCCGCAACATATTCTTTAAGTCTGATGATCCGTATTGCAAAAATTGCCAAAGACAATCGGAAGTTCCTCACACGCTATTCCCAGGAAACATCCAGGATCTCTTCCTTCCTGTCCCGAAGCATCAGCTCCTTCACGGCCTGAGCAGCGCTCTTTCCATCAAACAGTACCTTGTTCACCTGTTCGATGATAGGCATCTGGATCTGGTATTTCTCCGCCAACTCCATGGCAGCCTTGGCGGAATACACACCTTCCACCACCATCTGCACCTCTTCCATGGCAGACTCATAGGATCTCCCCTGACCTATGAGAATACCCGCCCGACGGTTCCGGGAATGCATGCTGGCACAGGTCACAATCAGATCGCCGATCCCCGTCAGCCCGCAGAAGGTCTCGAACTTGCCGCCCATGGCGATCCCCAGTCTCGCGATCTCTGCGATACCTCTGGTGATCAGCGCCGCTTTTGTGTTGTCTCCATACCCCAGTCCGTCTGCAATACCTGCTGCCAGCGCCACCACATTCTTCAAAGAACCACCCAACTCCATTCCCAATATGTCAGGGCTGATATAGACACGGAACACTTCGTTCATAAACAGATTCTGGATGTACTCTGCCGTAGCTTTGGATTTCGCCCCCACCACAATGGTGGTGGGAATGCCCCGTCCCACTTCCTCCGCATGGGAGGGACCGGACATCACAGCCACATCCGCCTGGGGGATCTCCTGTTCTATGATCTCCGACAGCGTCATCAGAGTGTGTTCTTCGATTCCTTTGGCCACGTTCAGGATCTTCTGGTCCTGAGCCACCAACCCGCCGATACGGTTTGCCGTAGCTCTGGTATAGGCGCTTGCCACTGCCATCACAAGCAGATCACTGCCCTCCACAGCCTCCCTGTCATCCGCGGTGAAGATCATATCCTCCGGCAGCCTGACATCCGGCAGCATTTTGTGTTCGTGCTTCTCTCTCAGCATCTCCACTTCCGCCTCCAGAGCCGACCAGACTGTGATCTCATGCCCGTTCTTATGCAATAATACTGCGATGGCAATTCCCCAGCTTCCGCCACCAAGAATCGATATTTTCGCCATATTCCCTCTTTTCTGCGCATAATGCACGATTTTTTATGATTCTATTCTCTGTTCTAAGATCATTATTCCTTTTGATACTTGTCTGTTTTAATGTTTATCTGTTCTGATACTTTTTTGTTTTGATACTTTTCTGTTCTGATGCTGTTATCATCTGTTTCTTCATCCACTTTGAAATGTGGATTTCTCCGGAATACTTATATCCGGGTCCATCGTGGATGGACTGAGCGATATCCTTCCGTTTATTGTTTTCCTTTACTCTCATTCTTATCCGTACCGGCTTCCACGTCCACCTTATTCTTCCTGGTCAGATATGTCTTTCTCTCGTTTCCATGGATCAGCCGCACAATATTTTCCCGGTGTTTCCAGTATGCCATCACGGCCAGCACCAGAGTCAGGGCATACATCTCATAAAGCTGCGCCTGAGACATACCCGCAAACAGTCCCAACTGTCCGCAGACCACCATTTCAATGATCAGTCCCAGATATACCAGAAGAGAGCCCAGGGACACATAATGGGTGGTGAAAAAGATCCCGAAAAAAATCACCACGCCCATCACGATAAAGTACGGATGAAAAGCAAGGATCAATCCCGCTGTAGCCGCAATCCCCTTTCCTCCCTTAAAGCCCATATAAAAAGGATAGTTATGCCCTAAGATTGCGCCTGCCGCAGCGTAAAGGC